>JACDDR010000039.1 GCA_013816895.1 Bacteroidota bacterium | reverse complement strand
TCCCGTTTAGCGAGCAAATTTGTAAAAGTGTGTTTGCAGGGAACGGGTGGTGACGAATTATACGGCGGATACCCCTGGCGCTATTATCGGATTTTTAAATCTCTCGATCGTAAAGATTTTTTTAATCAGTATTATAATTTTTGGCAGAGACTTGTTGGAGACAACGAAAAACCGCAGTTATTTAATGCAAACGTTTTAAAAACAGTTGATATCAACGAACCCCGGCGCATTTTTGAACGCGTGTTTCTTTTTAATGATAAACTAAAGTACGATACCCCGGAACAGCATATTCAGAACTCTCTTTACTTTGAGATTAAAACCTTTTTACCCGGCCTTTTACTTGTTGGCGACAAATTAAGCATGGCTAGCGGGTTAGAAGAGCGTTTTCCGTTTCTTGATAACGATTTGGTCAATTTCGCTCAGAAAATTCCTGTAAGACACAAACTGGGAAACCTTTCCGAAATGAAAAAAATAGATGAAAATGCGTTCGGAGCCAAAAAACAATCTTACCGCGAGCATAATGATGGAAAAAATGTTTTACGGAAAGCAATGATGGACTTTTTACCAGAAAAAATAATCAACCGTAAAAAACAAGGCTTTTCTGCGCCGGATGAAAGTTGGTACCGGGGTGAAAATGCCGAATATGTAAAAGAATTACTATTAAGCGGTAACACAGTTTCTACCGAGTTTATTAATAAATCTTATATCGAAAAAATAGTTCATGAACACATTGACGAAAAAATAAATCACAGGTTACTCATATGGAGTTTTATGAATTTTGAAATATGGTGTCAGAAATTTTTAAATTAGCATTTTGAATATTCTACTAACAGGCGCGGGCGGGTATATAGGTTCTAACTTAACCAAAGAACTTGCAAAGAACAAGGATCTGAAGATTTATTGTTTGTCCAGAAGTGCAATAAACTCTAATAATGAAATCGAGGGGGTTAGATATTTTAATTCCGATTTGGCCTCGGATAATTTTCCTGAAAGTCTTCCCGAAAATATTGATTGCGTTATTCATCTTGCGCAATCTTCAAATTACAGAAAATTTCCTGAAATGGCCGGTGATATCTTCAGCGTCAATGTCCGATCTACTCAATTGCTCCTTGATTGGGCAGTAAAAAATAAAATAAAAAAATTCATCTTCGCTTCAACAGGAAATGTTTATAAAACCAGGAAAAAATTATTAAGCGAAAAGGATATCTGCGAACCTCTTGGATACTATGGGGCAAGTAAGTATGCCGCCGAACAATTAATTAAGCCTTACGAGGTTTTCTTTGATGTGATTATTTTAAGAATATTCGGAGTTTATGGGCCCGGCCAAAAAAACATGACCATCCCAAATATTATAAACAAACATAAAAATTCAGAAGTCATTTCTCTTGCGCAAAACCAAGGCCTGTTTTTAACTCCTCTTTATATCGACGATTGTATTCAAATGCTAAAAACAATACTACTTTCTCCGCTAAAAAATAAATTCAATCTGTATAATCTTGCAGGTAGTAAAAAGGTCCACCTTGGCGAGTTACTTTCTATTATATCAAATATCACTGGCATTAAAACTGAAATAAAAAACACGCCGGATGAGCCCATGTACCTGATGGGAAACGGCACTCTATTCAAAAAAGACTTTAATTATAAATCAACAACTTCACTTAAAAAAGGCCTTAGAGCAACATTACTTTATGAACAAACTAAATAAAGACTGGCTTATCTGTCCGGTAACAAAAGAAAAACTAATCGAAAAAGATGGTGACCTTATCTCATCAAAATACAGATATAGTAATTCTGGCGGGTTTTGGAATTTCATTCCTTCCTCGCTGGAAGAATTAAATGCTCCTATTTGGAAAGTCTGGAATCAGTTACAGGATAACGGAGTCTCCTCATACAAGCATTCACCAACCAATAACCTTGGTGTTGGCCCCAGGAAAGACTTTATGCAATTTGCTGAATTTTGCAATTTTACAGGGATGGTTCTTGACGTAGGCGTTGGCCCCCAAAAAGCACCTACCCATATAGAATTTAATACGAAAGCCGGAGTTACATTTGTAGGTCTTGATCCGCTTGCCGGCGAACAACCAAGAGATTTTACCTTCGTTCAGGGGTTGGGCGAATACCTGCCTTTTAAAGATCAACTTTTTGACCAGGTACTTTTTGTTACTTCATTGGATCATTTTATTGATCCCGTGATTGCGCTGCAAGAAGCCAAACGTGTAGTTAAGAATAATGGTAGTGTTTGTGTTTGGTTAGGAGAAAAAGACAAAAATGCGCCCCGGCCTTCCGTTAGCCCGGAGTGGTACAAAGCTCTGCAAATTCCGGAGGGCGCGGAAGATCCTTTTCATTACAGGAGATTTAGCGTAGACGACTTTAAAACATTTTTGCCGAACGCTGGTCTTAAAATATCTGAAGAAAAAATTCACATAGTTGATGAATGGCGAAAAAATTGTTTCTATAGATTGGTAAAATAATTTTTGAAGAATTCAGTAAAATATCATTTTAGCGACTTTACCACCAATAATTACAGGAGGTTATTGAAAATTGCCAGGCAAAAATATCAGTTTGCCAATTTTACCAATTTTGAAAATTCTGATAATTTTATTTTATGGAGGCATGATATTGATTTTTCAATGCACCGCGCATTAAAAATGGCACAGGTGGAAGCGGAAGAGGGCGTGCAGTCAACTTATTTTGTTCTCCTGCATAGTGAGTTCTATAATTTGTTTGAAAAGGAAATAAGTAATCTGCTTATCCAAATAATTAATTTAGGACATGAAATCGGCCTGCATTTCGATTCGCACTATTATGACATTAAAACTGAAAAAGATCTTGAAAAGAAGCTACAGCTTGAAAAGAACATTTTGGAGGAGTTCTTCCCCGCTAAAATTAAATGCTTTTGCTTTCATATTAATAATGAATTTACACTGAACTGCAACAAACCCAGTTACGCAGGACTGGTTAATGCTTTTTCGGAAAATTTTCAGAAAAACATTCCCTATTGTTCAGATTCAAATGGCTTTTGGAGATTTAAAAGATTGGAAGATGTTTTAAATGATCCTTCAGTCAAAAAACTGCAGGTATTGACACATCCTGAACTTTGGCAAGATGACATCATGTCTCCCAGGCAAAGAGTCTATAGATGCGCTGATGGGCGTGCAGTTAAAGCAAAACTTTGGTACGATACAGTTTTAAAAAACAATGGAAGAGATAATATCGACTGGTAATCAAAAAGTGTCAGTGAGTCTTTCTGAATTAGAAGAACCAGATCGCTTAATATTATTTGATTGGATCAACGATAAAAAACTGGTGGAACTTAACTCTTTTTTTAAACCAGTGACTATAGAAGCCCATACAAACTGGTTTAATTCGATACGTCAAAACAAATCTGTAAGAATATTTGGTATCAGGATTATTGAAAACAACGAATTAATCGGATCGTGTCAGCTTTTCAATATTAATGAACTTAATCGCGCCGCAGAACTACAAATCAGACTTGGCA
Source organism: Bacteroidota bacterium (assembly GCA_013816895.1). Taxonomy (GTDB): domain Bacteria; phylum Bacteroidota; class Bacteroidia; order B-17B0; family Aurantibacillaceae; genus Aurantibacillus. The sequence continues at coordinate 28,889 of JACDDR010000039.1, read as the reverse complement.
GTTTTGATAAAATGGGTAAAGGGTATGGATCACAGGCGGTTCAACTACTACTTCATTACGGTTTTGAAAACCTTAATCTTCAAAGGATCTATTTGAATGTTTTTGCTGATAACATAAGAGCATATAAATCATATCGTAAAAATGGTTTTGCAGAAGAAGGGCATTTAAGAAGGGCGGCGTACATCGGAGACCGCTTCGTTGACGTTAAAGTGATGAGTATTTTAAAAGAGGAGTTTCCTAAGTGATTGTCGCAATCCATCAGCCCAATTTTTTTCCATGGCTGGGTTTTTTTGACAAAATAAACAAGGCTAATATATTTGTTTATTTAAACCATGTTGAAAATAATCCAAGGACCGCTATTTATACAAAACGAACTAAAATAATTGTTAATGGGCAGGAACACTGGCTTACCTGCAATCTAAAAAGTGAGCCGGGAAAAGTGTTTCTTCCGATAGACAACATGAAAATAGACAATCCCGCCAGATTGAGAGATAAGCACATCAAAACATTTGAATTGAGTTATAAGAAAGCGCCTTACTTTGAGGAAACCTTCGGAATCATTCAGGAATTTTATAATCATCCGAGCGACTTAATTTCTGACCGTAATATTTTTACTATAGACCTGATTTGTAAAAAACTTAGTATCGACGTTCAAAAAGTAAAAAGTTCAGACCTAAATATTCAAACCGCCTCCAATCAACTTTTAATTGATACCGTTAGCAAAATAGGTGGAAGCATATATATGCCGGGCGGTGGCGCTGCCGGTTACCAGGAAGACCAAATGTTTAAAGATAATAAGATCGGCCTTCACTTCCAGGATTTTAAACACCCCGTTTATTCGCAATTCAATACAGCAAAATTTATACCTGGCCTTTCTATCTTGGATTGCCTGATGAATATTGGCATAAGTGAAACTGAAATTTTATTAAAAAGTGGGCAAGAAGGACAAAAATAAAACAGTTTTGTTTTTTGGGCAGGCCCTCTATAATCACTGGTATTTGTCACGTGAATTAAGAAAACTTGGCTGGAAAGCTGATCAGCTTAATACAGCTAGTACTACAACAGATAACTTTTTTCATGGACATGATTTATCGTTCGCTGAGCCCGAACTTGATACCCCGGAAAAGAGACTCAGGTTTTATATGGATGCCCTTTGCACCTATGGCATATTTCATTTTGCAAACGCGCACGGCATTTACTTTTTAACGTACTATGATCATTTTTCGAAAACCAATAAAAAAGGGATACTGTATAAGACTACAGGAAAAATTTTAACTTTTATTTTTGAAAAAATTCTCAGATGGAACTTGAGCTATATATACCGCCTGTATGGTTTTCTGGGCCTTGAATTAAGTCATAAACTACTTAAAAAATACGCTCATCACCTCCCTTATCGCTGGGATATTCTGTTGATTAAAAAAACTGGCGGTAAAATTGTTTATACGAATAATGGTTGTTTGGACGGAGTTTTAAAAAGCTCCTTTGTCCAATGGAGCACCCCCGATAACAATCCCATATGCAGTACGATTTGTCATTATAAGGACAGGCCGGATATCTGCAGCGATGCCATCAATACACAATGGGGAGAATTCAGAAATAAGGTTGCCGACTACCAATGTTTATTAGGTGGCAACCGGGTAGATTATAATATTTCCGGAAAGGTTCATGAACGACCCGAGGTATATTGCCTTGACAAGGAGTTCTGGAATCCGGACATTTTAGTTCCCTCCAATTATTTGGTACCTTATGATTCGTCTATCCTAAAATTATATCATGCCGTTGGAAACTTTGATGGCAGGAACCAAAAAGGAATAAAAACGATAAAGTCCACTCACATTTATTTTAACGTAGTAGACCAACTAAAACAAAAAGGCCATAAGGTAGAGCTCATTTTTTTTAAAGACGTCCCTAACAAAATACTTCGTTATTACCAATTGCAGGCGGATGTTTTTGTTGACATGCTTTCTTATGGATTTTTTGGAGCAAATATAAGGGAAGGGCTCATGCTTGGTAAACCCTGCATTTGTTATCTTCGGCCAGAGTGGCTTGAACAAATGCGGGCTGAGATCCCAGAGTATGTAGATGAATTACCAGTTATTAATGCCAATCCACAAACGATTGAGTCTGTACTTCTCGATCTTATTAATAATCCTGCCAAACGAAAAGAAATTGGGGTTAAAAGTCGTTTGTTCGCCGAAAAATGGCATGGTTCTGAGGCCGCGGCAAAAAAATTTAATGAAATCTATTCTCACCTATTAAACGGGTAATTCCAACAAACTAACATGGCCGAAACAGCACCATCACACAACAACAAAAGTTTTTGGAATGAACTATGCGGCAGCCATCTCTTCAGTTTCCTTGGATTAAAAGAGATAAACAAAGATTCTCTCGCTGTTTTTGACAAAGCATATTTTAAAATGTACCCCTACTTAAAAAATTATGTTCGAAACGAGTTTTTAAATGCTAAGGATGTTTTAGAAATTGGATTAGGATTCGGCAGCCTTTCGCAACACATAATGGGCAGCTGTAAAACATATATTGGGCTAGATTACTCAGAAAATCCGGTTAAAATTGTTAACGACAGGGCTGAAATGTCAGGTTTGTCGGCAACAGCCAAAGCGCTAAATGGCGATGCACGGGATTTACCATTTGAGAATGAAAAGTTTGACACGGTAGTGTCAATCGGCTGCCTGCACCACACAGGAGATACCAGGAAAACTATAGATGAACTTTACCGTGTTCTCAAACCCGGCGGGCATGCAATTATAATGCTGTATAATAAAAATTCTTTCAGGAAAAAAATTGTCAATCCATATAAATATTTTGTTGCCAAACGTCGCAAAAAATATGACAACTACAATGAGTACACCCGCGCTTCTTATGATGCGAACGCAAAAGGAGAAGCTGCCCCAATTGTTGACCTATATTCAAAAAAAGAGATAAAAGAACTGTTTGCCCGTTTTAGTAAAATAAAAATAAAAACCGAAAATTTTGACAACTATTTATTTGTCTGGTTTGGTAAAGAAATTTATTGGCCAAGGGAATATTTTTTAAAAAATCTCGCTAAAATAATGGGGCTGGACCTATACATTATTGCTACAAAATAAACCGGTATTGAAATGATAACTACTTTATTACATGCTTAACCGTAAACCAAAAATACTAATTGTTTATAAATGCCTCGGGTACCCGCTCAGAACAACAATTGAAGAACACCTGTATTCTTTTAAAAGATATGGCGATGCAGAATGTTTTTATTTAAAATTAGATATGGGCAAAGACACCTTTTATAGTCAGAAGCCAATTCCTCAATATCTGCTTAACATTGATTTCGATTATATTTTGTTTCACTACGGTTTCATTTCCAGCAGATGGGCTGGTAAAGACTGTTATAATAAGGCTTTCCAGCAGGTGCTTCCTTTCAAAAACAGTAAGGCTATTAAAGCGGTGATGCCTCAGGATGAATACATGGGTTCCGAATCCATCGTTCATTTTGTAAATAACCTTAATATTGATATCGTTTTTTCAGTCTCGCCCGAATCAGAATGGCAGCAGCTTTATAATGGTGTTGATTTTAATCGTGTGAAATTCTATAAAGTACTCACAGGCTATTTGGATGATACCGGGATAAAAACAATCAATGGGTTTTTAAACTCTGGCAAAAAGGACATTGACATTGGTTATAGAGCCCGTAACCTGCCTCAATGGCTGGGAAGGCATGGCTATATGAAAACTATAATAGCCGATGTGTTTAATGAGAAGGTTAAAAAATTTAACCTTGTTACTGATATTTCAACCAACCCCAAGGATACTTTTATCGGGTTGGGCTGGTACAAATTTATGACCCGTTGCAAATATATGATTGGCGTCGAAGGGGGAGCAACCGTTAATGATCCTGATGGTTCCATTGCAAAAAAAGGGGCCGAATATTTACAACTGCATCCAAATTGTTCTTTCGAAGAAATTGAAAACGCCTGCTTTCCCGGCCTCGATGGTAAACTTCAGTTAATCGCAATATCTCCCCGCAATCTTGAATCCTGTGCAACCAGAACATGCCAGGTCTTAGTGGAAAGCACTTATAATGGAATTCTTAAACCATGGATTCACTACATTCCCATTAAAAAAGATCTAAGTAATGTTGATGAAGTTTTACAATTAGTTAAGGACGATAACCTCCGGGAAAAAATTGTAGAAAATGCCTACCGGGATATTGTTGAATCGGGCCTATGGAGCTATAAAGGTTTCGTAACATTTGCCCTTAATAAATGTTCTTTAGAAGCTACTACCCCCTATTTTTCGCGCCACACGCGGTCAAGCATTCTTGCATTAAAGTACAATCGTTTCCATGATTGGCTCGAATGGAAAAAATACTGGTACTATTTTAAAGTATATGAAAAATACCCAAGCAAATGGACATTTATAATGCCCGTTATAAAACTATTAAAACGTTTAGGATTAAAGAGTTTTACAAAAAAAACATACAAGTTAATTACCGGCAAAAACTGGTATTAACTATTTCTTTCATATGATTACCAAAACAAATAATTATATTTACCAATCACTAAATTCATTACCAAATGTGCGGTATTGCCGGTATTTTAAGCCTGAATAACGAAAGCGTAAAGGATGTAAACCATTATCTGCGGGTAATGGATGAAATTCAAAAGCATCGCGGACCTGACGGATCGGGATTCTACACGAACCAAAAAGATTCCGTTGGATTTGCTCACCAGCGATTGAGCATTATTGATCTAAGCACGGGAGATCAGCCAATGAGCGATAAATACGGCAACACCATTTGTTACAATGGAGAGGTTTACAATTATATTGAACTCAGGAAAGAATTAAGCGGCTATGAATTTAAATCTTCTTCCGATACCGAAGTTATTTTAGCTGCCTATCAGAAATGGGGTAACGATTGCGTAAATCATTTACGCGGAATGTTCTCTTTCGCTATCTGGAACGAAAAAGAAAATTCCATGTTCATTGCCCGCGATCGCTTTGGAATTAAACCTTTTTATTATACCATTCAGAATAATGTATTCTATTTCGCTTCTGAAGTAAAAACACTTTTACCATTCATTGACGAGATTCACATTAACAACACAGCCCTGAAGGACTATTTATACTTTCAGCTGTATCTTGGCGATTATACGTTGATCAGTGATGTCACCGAGCTTAAGCCCGCGCACACCATTACAATTAAAAATGGTCAGCTTAAAATAGAAAAATACTGGGAGGTTTATTACAATCTTAATTTCAGTCAGTCACCAAAATATTTTGAAGAGCGTTTACATGAATTGATCTACGAATCGGTTCAGTTGCATACCCGCAGCGATGTTCCTATTGGTTCTTATGTCAGCGGCGGTATCGATTCTTCAATCATTGCCTCGGTTGCTTCCAAAACAAGCCAGAACAAAGATCCGTTTATGGGCTTTACTGGTAAATTCACTTATAGCGATTTATACGATGAGAGTTTTTACGCGAGGAAGCTGGCTGAAAAAGCGAAGATAGGCTTGCATGAAATTGATATTACCAGTGATGATTTCATTAATACAATTGAAAAAGTAATTTATCATTTGGATTATCCTGTTGCTGGTCCAGGTTCTTTTCCGCAATACCACGTTTCAAAGCTTGCCTCGCAACACCGCAAGGTGGTACTTGGCGGCCAGGGCGGCGATGAAATCTTTGGTGGTTACACGCGTTACCTGATCGCTTATTTTGAACAGTGTATCAAAGGCGCTATTGACAATACCCTTCACAACGGAAACTTTGTGGTTACGTATGAATCCATTATTCCGAATCTTGTTTCTTTACAGAATTACAAACCACTCTTAAAAGAATTTTTTAAAGATGGTATGTTTAATCCCATTGATGAGCGCTACTTCCGTTTAATAAACAGGGCTCCCGATCTTAAAAGCGAAATTAAATGGGATGAGTTAGGCGGTTACACACCTTTTGATTCCTTCGCTAAAATATTCAACGGAAGCAACGTTGGTAAAGAATCCTATTTCGATAAGATGACGCATTTCGATTTTAAAACGCTGTTGCCCGCTTTATTACAGGTGGAAGACAGAATGAGCATGGCGCATGGAATTGAATCACGTGTACCATTTCTTGATCATCCTCTGGTAGAATTCGCTGCAACAATGCCCGCCGATATTAAATTTAAAGACGGGACCTTAAAAATGATCCTTACCAACACCATGCGCGGGGAACTTCCTAATGAAATTCTTGAACGTAAAAATAAAATGGGCTTTCCGGTACCTTTGAACGATTGGCTGGGAAATGAATTAAAAGAATTTGTAAACGATATTTTCAACAGCGAGAAAGCTAAAACACGCGGTTATTTTAATAATGCCGAAATTTTAAAGGGATTAAAATCAGAAAGTAAATTCGGTCGTAAAGTTTGGGGATTGTTATCGCTTGAAATCTGGTATAAACAGTTTTACGACAACCATCAATCATTTAAAAATAAATTAAAACAAACAATAAAACACAATTAATCATGAAAATATTAATTTCAGGAGGCTGCGGCCAGGTAGGTTCACATGTTGCAGAACTATTTCTTAAAAGAGGCGACCAGGTAGTTGCAATAGATAATCTTGCTACAGGCAGAAGAGAACATCTCGCCGATCATCCTAATTTAAAAGTTATAATTGATACAATTGCCGATAAGGCATTGGTTGATAAAATCGTGAGCGAGTTTAAGCCGGATGCAATTGTACATACCGCCGCTTCCTACAAAGATCCAAATGACTGGTATAACGACTCACTGACAAATTGCGTGGGCGGAAGCAACTTAATTCATGCCGCCAAAGAATATGGTGTAAAACGTTTTATTTATTTTCAAACAGCTTTGTGTTACGGGGTTAAACCCCTGCATCAGCCAATCCGTTTAGATCATCCCAAGTTTCCTGCCAACAGCAGTTATGCAATTACTAAAACAGCCAACGAAGATTTCCTGGAAATATCAGGGCTTGATTTTGTTACCTTCAGATTAGCAAACGTAATTGGTCCGCGTAATGTGAGTGGCCCTTTACCAATTTTCTTTCAGCGTTTAAAAGACGGTAAGAAATGTTTTGTTACACAGGCAAGACGCGATTTCGTATATGTAATGGATCTTGCAAAAAATGTAGTGAAAGCATGTGACGGTACAGGAACTGGCGCGTATCATTTCTCTTCAGGCACTGATGTAGCCATTAAAGAATTGTATGATGAAGTAGTTGCTGCAATGGGAATCAGTCCATATCCGGAAGCGGAAATAAAAGAACTTGGTCCGGACGATGCTCCTTCAATTTTACTGGATCCCAGCAGAACATTCCAGGATTTCGGAAAAATAGAATTCACACCTTTAAAAGAAACAGTAAGGTCGGCGATCGAATATTTCCAAAAACATGGCACATTAGGTGAATACACACACCTGAAGCTGGAGAAGACTAAGTAAGAATGAAAGTATTGATCACTGGTGGCGCAGGCTTTATCGGATCAACGGTTACCGACCGTTTATTGGAAGAAGGCCATAACGTTACAGTGATCGATAACTTTGCCACAGGAAGGCGTGAAAATATTTCTTCGCACCACAATCTCAGGGTTATTGAAGGAAATATTTCCGACATGAATTTAGTTTCTAAAACTTTTCGCGATTTTTCTCCTGATGCGGTTCTTCATGCAGCCGCATCCTACAAAGATCCTGATAACTGGAACGAAGACGTGTCAACTAACATATGCGGCACGGTAAACATAACACGCGTAATGGCGGAATTAAAAATTAAGAGGCTGGTATATCTTCAAACTTCTTTATGTTACGGACTACATCCCTTGCAGAATCCAATTAGTCTTGGCCATCCCTTGTTCAGCGGAAAATCAAACGGAGGAAGCTCCTACGCGATTTCTAAAACAGCCGGTGAACAATATATTGAATTGAGCGGACTCGAATTTGTTTCCCTAAGGCTCGCAAATGTTTACGGGCCAAGGAATCTAAGCGGTCCTCTGCCTACTTTTTTCAGAAAAATTTCGGAAAACAAAACCTGCACAGTGGTTGATACACGGCGTGATTTTATTTTCATTAGCGACGTTGTAGATGTTATTGTAAAAGCGCTAGAAGGAAAAGGAAAAGGTTATTATCATGTAAGTACCGGCATTGATCATTCCATAAAAGACTTGTTTGATCTCGCAATAAAAAAGCTGAATATGCCCGAGGTTAAAGTTGAGCATAAGAAAATGGGACCGGATGATGTAAAAACTATTTTACTTGATCCCTCGAAAACAAAAACAGATTTTAACTGGGAGTCAAAAATAAATTTGGAAGCCGGAGTATTGCTTTCTGTTGAATGGTACAAAAAAAATTCTTTACCGGTAACCTACACACATTTGAAAAACATTAATTAAAAAAATGAAAAATAAAATTCTCATTACAGGTGGCGCCGGATGTTTGGGCACCAGCATTATTGATAAGTATATCCCCTTAGGTTATGAGATAACCGTTCTGGATAATTTCGCCACAGGAAAAAAGCAGAACCTCCCTTCTGTTGCAGGATTAACCTTGATTGAAGGGTCGGTAGCTGATACCGTACTGGTAAGAAAAATCGTGGCTGACACAAAACCACACCTTGTCATAAACAGCGCCGCGGCTTATAAAGATCCGTCCAACTGGAAAGAAGATTCTGAAACAAACATCATTGGTTCTATTAATGTTGCTAAAGCCTGCATTGAAAACGGCGTTGGTAAACTGATCAATTTTCAAACTGCTTTATGTTATGGCAGACCAGAGAAAACACCAATCCCAATTACAGCCCCTACTGGTCCATTCACCAGTTACGGTATTTCTAAAACCGCCGGCGAACAGTTTTTATTAAATTCAGGATTAAATGTGATCTCCTTACGGCTTGCCAACATTTGCGGTCCACGTTTAGCGATAGGCCCTATTCCGACTTTTTATACCCGCCTCAAAGATGGAAAAAATTGTTTTTGCAGCGATAGCTTAAGGGATTTTCTGGATATGGAAGATTTTCTAGATGTGCTTGATACCGCAATGAATAAGGAAATTCCTACCGGCGCGTATAATGTATCCACAGGCGTGGGAAGTTCAATTAAGGATGTGTTTGATGAAGTAGTAGAACATCTTGGAATTAAAGCGCCTGAAGTGCCTATTGTTCCGGTTGGCGCAGACGATGTAAAAGAGGTAGTGCTTGATCCATCGCACACTGAAAAAGTATTTAACTGGAAAGCAAAATATAATTTTAAACAAACAATAAAAAAACAGCTTGATTGGTATGATAAGTATGGCGTAACCGATATTTTCAGCCACTTGTCAGCCCCTAAATCTTAATTCATGAAAGAAACAAAATTCAATAAAGCAAAAGTTGTTATTGTTGGCGGAGCAGGCTTCGTTGGCAGTAACCTTACGAAAATGATCCTGAACAACAATCCTGAGGCATCGGTTGTTGTAATAGATAACTTAATGAGTGCGGAAAAAGAAAATCTTCCGGTTAACGAGCGTTTAACTTTTTTACAGGGGTCGATCACAGAAGACAGAATTCTTGAGCAGCTGAAAGATGACATTGATTACATTTTTCACATTGCTACATATCACGGAAATCAAAGTTCTATTCATGACCCATTAGCTGATCACGCGAATAACACTTATACGACGCTTCGTTTAATGGATTGGGTAAAAAACTTTAAGAACTTAAAAAAACTGGTTTATTCTTCGGCAGGTTGTTCTGTTGCTGAAAAAACATTTGACGAAGCAAAAGCAACCACTGAACAGGAATTTACAAACATTAAACACGATAGCCCCTACTCCATTTCAAAAATTATCGGAGAATTTTATTCCGTTTATTACTACAACCAGCATAAACTTCCAACGGTTCGCGCGCGTTTTCAAAATGTCTATGGTCCCGGTGAGGTCTTAGGTGCTGGCCAATGGCGTGGAACCGCCGCAACAATTTGGCGCAACGTAACTCCTACTTTTGTTTATAAAGCAATAAAAGGAATAGATCTTCCTCTTGAAAACGAGGGAGTTGCCTCACGCGACTTTATTTTTGTGGATGATATTTGCCGTGGCCTTATCGCTTGCGCGCTCAACGGCACACCCGGCGATGTTTACAACATTGCAAGCGGAAAGGATATTACCATTGCCGAATGGGCAAATCTTATTGTGGAAATCGCCGGAAGTACATCAACGGTTGAACTTTTACCAAAACGTGCATGGGATAATTCCGGTAAACGTTATGGCAGTACCGAAAAATCTGAAAAAGAAATTGGTTTTAAAGCCGAAGTAGATTACCGCACAGGCCTTGAAAAAACAATTAAGTGGACAAAAGAAAATCTTGCCAGAATTGAAAGCACGATGAAAAAACACGAACAGCACGTTAAAATAGAAGCATAAATTGTTCCCGCTTTTACTGTTCCAACTTATTAAATGAAAAAGCCAAGGCTTCTTCTTTTATATTGCTCTGACAAATTTGATTCTTACGCCGTAGATTGGTTTGACGCTTTTAACGAGGCAGATTATCTGGATTGCGTGAGTTACGACCTGTATGATCTTTCCAACAGCCTGCCTGCTGTAAAAAGGAATATTAAGGAAGTGGATTTTATTGTCGCTCTTCATTCAACCAATACGAATCCTTCGAATATCCGCACTTTAATGGCTTACGTGCCTGCACTAAAAAAGCGCAAAGTCCCTTTTATCTCTTTTATAGGTAATGAATACAATATCCCCTTTAACGGATGCAGACTCAGCGAAAAAATTGATCTGTTTAAAGTCCTGAAGGCCGAAGTAATTTGCACGCAGCTTAAACTCGAATCCGCGCAATTACTTTACAAGGAATTAAAGGACACAAAAATAGTTGAATACCCTCACGCGCTGAATGAAAAGGTGTTTATCGCCATGAAGAAACCCGAAGAGCGGAAACTGGATCTTGGAATAAAAACCACACGCTATGGCTCTTATCTGGGAGATAATGAAAGAAACGCGATCCTGGATTTTTTTAAAGACAATTCAGAAAAATACGGATTAACCGCCTCTATCGAGAATAACGATAATAGCAAAGTGGGCCGACAAGGGTGGGTTGATTTTTTGAACGACTGCAAGGGAACGATCGGGAATGAGTCAGGAACCAATTATACCGAAGCGGATGATCATACCGTAATTGAGATAATGCAATACGCTGCTAAAAAACTTCATCTCAAAAAGCAGCCCTGGTGGTTTTCAAAGTTCGAAGACATGCTTTACCATTATAAGCCTTATGTTAATTATAATGCACTTTTAAAACTGTATCATGTATTTAATACAAAACTTTACCTGATCCGTTTATCTCAGTTTAATATTTACGCGCCAATTGCCTCATATAATCCTGATGAGATTTTCGATGTTTTTTTTCGAAAATATAAAAACCCAATTTCAACCCGTTGTATTTCATCCAGGCACTTTGATGCTATAGGAACAAAAACCTGCCAGATCTTATTTAACGGCGATTACAATTATATTCTAAAGCCCGATCAGCATTACCTGATGTTGAATAAAGATTTTTCAAATATCAACGAGGTTGTTCAAAAATTCAGGGACGATTCTTTTAGAAATAATCTTACGGAAAACGCGCATTCATTTGTATTGCAAAATCATACCTACAAGGCCAGGATAAAAGACTTTTATGATAACGTGATATTACCGCGTTACAAACTGAATTAGAACTGTGAAAGACCTCTGTATTTTCACTTATTCGTTTCCTTACGGCAAAAGCGAGGAATTTTTATACCCGGAAATTTTCAAACTGTCTAAATATTACAAAACCATTCATTTATTTCCTTTGACCAACCATGGATCAACAATTAACCGTGTTTTACCGGAAAACATTGTTGTTCACGAATTCAAACAAGAGAAGCCGGTAAAATCCGCTGCCTTTTACAGGCAATATGCATCGCTGATACTAAAGGCTTTTAACGATGAATTACTTAATGGCGCACATTTTTTTAAACACCTCTCAAACTTTAAGTATTATCTGGCCCATTTTACAAACGCCTGTTACCAGGCCGAATGCTTAAATAATTACTTGGAGAAGAAACAAATTCTTAATTCCGTTTTTTATTCTTACTGGTTCAATGACTGGGTTTACTACTTATCAATCTTAAAATATAAAAAGAAGATTTCAAATCTCATTACCCGAATTCATGGGGGCGACGTTTATGAATATCAACATTCGGAAAAGAACTTTTTCTTTCCTTTCAGAAACTTCCAGGTAAAACAGCTCGATAAAATAGCGGCAATATCGGAAGATGGCAGAGAACATCTGAAAAAGCATTATCCTGCTTCTGAAAAAAAAATAATTGTTTGCAGACTTGGCACATCCGATCATGGTAACGGAATCCTTTTAAAAAAAGAGGAAGCGTTTACCCTGGTTAGCTGTTCTACTTTTTTTCCATATAAGAACGTGGCGCTTATTCCGAAAATAATCTCCTGCCTCAAATTTAAGGTTAATTGGATTCATTTCGGTGAAGGCGGGCCTGATAAGGAAAGAGTAGAAGAGCTGATTAAAACACTGCCTCAAAATATTAAAGTGGAGTTTAAAGGCTATACAGAACAAAAAGACCTTTTTGAATTTTACCGAAACAACTACATAGATCTTTTCATAAATACAAGTATTAGCGAAGGTTTACCTGTGTCGCTGATGGAAGCAATTAGTTTTTCAATACCCGTAATGGCGCCCAATGTAGGAGGTATTAAAGAGCTTGTTAATCCAACCACAGGAATTCTTTTCACCCATAAACAAAAAACCGAGGAGCTCGCAGATAGAATCACAGCCTTGCATAATGCCTCCCTGAAATTTAACCGTGCCGATATCAGAAATTTCTGGGAACTGAATTTTTCAGAAAAAAATTACTTGAACTTTCATACAGCCATTTTATGTGCGGCATAGCGGGCTATCTGTCATTTAATACCAACCCGGTTCAGGAACCGCTCCTTAAGAGAATGACGGATGTAATCGCACATCGAGGTCCGGATGGTGAAGGGCATTGGACAAATAAAAGCAGGAAAATTGGTTTTGGTCATCGCCGCTTGTCTATCATCGATTTGAGTGAAAACGGCAAACAACCGCTTCATTATTCAGAAGGCCGTTACACCATTACATTTAACGGAGAAATTTACAATTACATAGAAATTAAAAATGAACTTTTAAAAAAAGGATATAAATTTTCTTCTGAATCAGATACTGAAGTACTTCTTGCATTATACGACCTTAAAAAAGAAAATTGTCTTGCCGACCTCGACGGTATGTTTTCCTTTGCCATTTGGGATGAGAAAGAACAAACTCTTTTTTGTGCGCGCGATCGCTTTGGAGAGAAGCCTTTTCACTATTATGCGGATGGTGAAAAATTCTTATTCGCCTCCGAAATAAAACAGTTTTGGCCTGCCGGAATTATTAAGAGATTAGACAATGATAAGCTTTACCATTACGCTACCACAGGTGTTATTGAAACCAAAGAAACCCTGACTGAAACTTTTTATAACGGTATTAAAAAACTGGATGCCGCACATTACCTTACAATTGATGCCGCATCCAATATAAAGATCGTCAACTATTGGAAAATTGATCGCGAAGCTCCCGCGTTTAAAGGATCTATTGAGCAGGCCGCGGAAAAATTTCTGCATTTATTCACCGAAGCCATCCGATTACGTTTAAGATCGGATGTTCCTGTAGGATCAAGTCTTTCAGGCGGGTTAGATTCCTCCAGTATCGTCATGCTGATCGACGCGCTTAAAGGAGAGCAATTAAATCAAAATACTTTTTCCGCGCGTTTTAAGAACTTCGCCAAAGATGAAGGCAAATATGTGGAAGAAGTCGTTAAAAAATGTAAGAATGTAACTGTTCATTACACATGGCCCGACGCCGACTATTTTGAAAAGGTGTTAGAAAAGGTAGTCGATGCTCAGGATGAACCTTTTGGCTCCGCCAGCATAGTAGCGCAATACGCGGTAATGGAAATTGCGAAACAAAATAACGTGACCGTTTTGCTGGATGGACAAGGCGCGGATGAAGAACTGGCGGGCTATCTTCCTTATTATTCTATTTATCTCGACAAATTATTTTATACAAACCATAATCTTTTCAAAAAGGAAAGAGAATCATTCAACAAATTCCATGGTGCTGTCACCAACTACAAAGAACCGATTCACGCCGAAACATTTCGCATGAAGCTTGGGAGATACCGGAGAATGATTACAGGCCAACATTCCTACTTCGATAAGATCTTAAATGATCGTTTAATAAACGACACTTCTGTGAATGGCTTAAAAGAGCTTTTGCGTTATGCGGATAGAAACTCCATGGCCCATTCCCGCGAAGTAAGATTACCTTTTCTGAGCCATAAACTTGTAGAGTTTATTTTTAGCTTACCTGATGAATACAAACTGAATAACGGCTGGACAAAATTTGTTTTAAGAAAAGCCATGAACAATATTTTACCGAATGATATTTGCTGGCGCGTTGACAAAATAGGCTATGAGCCTCCTCAAAAAGAATGGCTTAAAAACGGTAAATATCATGCCCGCGTAGTTAAGGCCGCGAAAGAACTTACAATTCCATTAGAGGCAAATATTAATCCCGCCAACATGTTTACTCAGGAGTGGCGCCTTCTGATGGCTTCTTATTATTTATAAAGTGCCAAGAATACTTTTTCTTCTTGAAGACTACAATTACTTTTATACCCGTGAAAGCTCAACCTTATTTGAAAAAGATACAGGCCGGAATTATGAAAGTGTTCTCACTTCTCTTATTGATCAAAAACATTATCAGTCGGATAGTATGGCAAATGCTTTTAAAGCAATGGGCCACGATACCAAAATAATTATTCCCGAGTGCAATCCTCTTCAGCTGAAATGGACAAAGGAAAACAGCCGCAGTCTTTACTTTAAATGGCACTTCCAAAAACCATTCAGAAGCTATCTTTCCCGTATAAAAAAACGATTCAGAACTTCTTATAACTCTATTCACTTTGATGTTTTAAAGGCACAGGTAAAAAATTATGAACCCGATATTATTTATGTGTACTCAAATATTTTTTTTACAGAACGACAAATTTCTGAATTAAAAAAATATTGTAAAAAAATAGTCCTTCAGTGGACGTGTCCCATCTGGCACGAACAGCCTGACTTTCCTTATGGATCTTTTGATCTGATAGTTACTGCGGCTCCCCAATTGAAAGAATACTTTGAAAATAAAAAATATAACACTGTTTACATACAGCAGGCATTTGACAGCAGTATACTTAAAAACGTTGAGCCCCTGAGTGAAACAAAAAAAGGCGACGTTGTTTTCATCGGAAGTTTTACACTGGGCCACAATTACAGATTTGACGTTTTAGAATATTTGCTGCAAAATAAAATTGATCTTACTATTCATGGTGTTGGAAAAGAAAACCTTCCCCCTGATTCGCTTGTTGCTTCAAAAATAAAAAGCCCTTTATACGGGATTAAGATGTATAATGAATACAGAAAATATAAAATGGCTGTGCACATTCATACAACGGGAAAAGAGAATGACGGTATCAATTGGGATAAATATGCCGGAGCCAAGAGATTGTTTGAAATAACCGGATCGGGAACTTTGTTGCTGACTTCAGAACAGGAAAATGTAAAGGATCTTTTTGAGCCTGGTAAGGAAGTAGTTACCTATTCAAGCCCGCAAAACCTTTTGGAGAAAATAAATGTACTCTTACAGGATAAAACCGGTATAAGGGAAATAGCGAAAAGCGGAATGGAAAGAACACTCAGGGATCATTCCTTTAAACGAAGAGCTGAAGAGCTGAGTCCATACTTATTTAATTGATGATCATGATCCGTTTAATGGGAGGCTTAGGTAACCAGATGTTTCAATACGCGTTTGGCCGCTCACTTTCATTACAATATAAAACCGAACTTGTACTCGACGGCTCGTTGCTGCTTGATAAATCCTCGGATCATCATGTCACAACGCATCGCGATTTTGATCTCGATATTTTCCCAAACTTGAAATTCAGAGCGGCAAAGGAGTCTGAAGTATTTTTATTTAATGGCGATCCAAAGGCATCCGTCTTTAATAAAATAACGAGGAGAATTTCGCTTTTATTTAATCCAAAAAAATTAATAGTCCAACAGGCCAATCAGATAAAAACAGAATATTTAAATATTGAGGGTGATACCTGTTTGGCAGGCCGCTGGCAGTCATACAAATTTTTCGAAAATGATTTTGATCAAATAAAAAAAGATTTTATTCTCGAAAAACCATCCATCCTAAATATTGATCTTTTACTCGAAAAGATAGAATCTCAAAACAGTGTGTGTCTTCATGTAAGACGTGGCGATCTTGTTACAAGTCCGGTGTACAATAAAATTATTGGCGCGCTTGACTTTGCCTATTACAAAAGCGCGATTGAAAAAATGAATGCCTTAGTACCGGATCCCTTATATTGCATATTTTCAGATGATATTGAATGGTGTAAACAAAATATGAACCTGGCAGCTTCTGCCCTTTTCATAGACAAATCATTCTCAGGCACCAAAGCCGAAGGCCATTTGTTTTTAATGAGTAAGTGTAAACATTTTATTATTTCTAACAGCACTTTTGCCTGGTGGGGCGCTTTTTTGTCAGGCAATACTTCCAAAAAAATTATCTATCCTAAAAACTGGTATAAGGAAACCTCGCTCGTCAACCCGGAAATGTGCCCACCGGAATGGATGGCGAATTAAATTAAATCCAATGCATAAATTCTTCTATAAAATTGCCGCCGTTTTTTACAAGTTGTATCTTTTCTTTTCACGTAAGGCAAAGAATATCGAGAAACAGTATCTTCCTTTATCTGAAATAAATAAAGAAAAATGGTTTGCCGATAACAGGGAAAAAGAATTACGTTATGAGTATGATCTTGATGAAAGGTCTGTAGTTATTGATGTGGGTGGTTATGAAGGTGACTTTGCTTCTGAAATGTATTCCCGTTACAAAAGCACCGTGTATGTTTTTGAGCCGGTAAAAAGATACGTAGATTATCTTACGAGGCGGTTCAGAAAAAACAACAGCATAGTAATTATACCTAAAGGGCTTGGCGCGAAAAACGAAGAACTTACCATAAATGTTATGGAGGAGGCCTCATCCTATAACCGCACTCAATCCATTCACAAAAAGGGAACTGAAGAGCGCATTTTGATCATTGATGCCGACAGTTTCTTTAAGGAGAATAAAATAATTTTTATTGACCTCATAAAGATAAACATTGAAGGTGCCGAATATGATCTTATGGACCGGATCATTGAACTGGGATATTTAACTAAATGTAAAAATATTCAGATCCAGTTTCATGACTTTTATCCTGACTTTCAAAACAGGTATAACAGGATAAAAACCGAACTTGAAAAAACACATCTACTTACATATTCTTACCCTTTTGTTTGGGAGAACTGGCAACTGAAATAATGAAAATTTTTTCCTATACATATAATTACGCGCACAAAACCATGACATTTCTTACCAATGAGCTGAAATGTGTGGACACGGAACACGAATTACTCTTTGCGTACTCAAACCGTCTTAACCCTGAATTGTATCAATTAAAAGCAATGGTACAAATACCCTATAAATTTAACAGGGTTAACACAAAAATCAGATGGTTGCTTGAGAAATATGAAATTAGTTTTCCTCTTAGAAATTTTACATTTAAAAAGAAATTAAATAAAACCATTTCGGATTTTAAACCGGATATTATTCATTGTCATTTTGGAACAGACTTCCTGAAGGTAATGGGGAATCTTAATGAAGAACACAGACACATTCCTTTTCTGGTTTCATTTTACGGCTTTGATGTAACTGAAAGAATTAAGAATAAAGCTGTTCTTAAAAAATATATTCAATTTTTCAACAAACCGAACATTCATAGTATTGCTGTTTCGGAATCCTTGATAAAAAACATTAACGATCATATCAAACCTTATAACAAAGCTATTCTTTTACATAGTGGAATAGATGTTGATTTTTTTAGGCGTAAGGAAAGTCCTAAAAATTCCGGTGAATTTATATTTCTTCAGGTGTCGTACTTCAATCAGAAAAAAGGATATTATTATACGCTTAAGGCCTTTAGAAAATTTATTGATGAGAATAATGATTGTAATTACAAATTTAAGATAGTGGGCTTTGGCCCTCTTGAAAATTCAATCAAAGATCAGATTAAGGAGTTGGCACTTGAAAATCACGTTACCATGCTGCCACCTGTTAGTCCTCAGGAAATGGTTGAGCTTTCAAGTAACGTTGATTGTTTCGTGCAAATGAGCATAACGGCTGATAACGGCGATCAGGAAGGCCTGCCAAATGTTTTACTTGAAGCGATGTCACTTGAACTGCCGATACTTTCTACGGTTCATGCGGGAATTCCTGAAATTGTAGCCCATCGGGTTAACGGCATTCTTTGCGCTGAGAAAAACATCGAAGAGTACGTAAAAGGATTTAAAGAAATTTCAAAATGGAAAAAATGCCCTCATAACAGAGAAAAAATTATTAATCTCTTTAGTTTTCAGGCCCATATGAAACATTTAAACGAAATATATAAATCCATTCAAGAAAAAAAAACGTAATATAATCAAGTGGGACTTAATATAAAAGAATATTTAATTAAAAAGCTATCGGCTTTCCAATATCCACAATTCATTTTCGGAAAGGAATTAATTCGCGCGTTATCAGAAAACGGATTCTCCGGGGGCACGGTGCTGGACTGTCCCTGCGGAAATGGCGAAGTAAGCTATCACTTAAGTAAGCTCAAAAATACACAAATCGTTGGTGCAGATATAAATGAAGTATCGGTTGCCATCGCCCGACGGAATTTTCACAAGCCGAATATAGAATTTATGCAAGCCGATATTTTCGAGATACTTTCGGGAGATCAAAAATTCGCTGCCATCTGCGTCGTCAATTCCTTATTTCTATTGCCAGATCATCAGGAATTATTTTTTAAAATTAAAAACTCACTTAACGATAATAAATCGAAGGTGTATTTAATCGTTCCTAACGTTCAGGGCGATAATTTCAAAATTTTCGTGAAGGAGAATCCGGATGTGAACAGAATAACAGATAATATAGAGCAACTGACAAAAAAACTCCTGATATTTGGATTTAATGTGGACGCTTCCAGAGAAATTGCTTATTCGACTTACTATGGAAGAAAAGAACTGAAATATTTCTCTATTTTTGCCCCGTTTTATTTATTGACCCTTAATTTTTTTAAATCGCTTAGTAAAAACCAAAAAGGCAATTATCTTATTTTAACCTGCTCCCCCCTTGCAACCAGTTAAAAATATCCTTCTTACGTTCGATCATGAAATGTTTCTCGGAAAAAAATCCGGGAGTATCGAAAAATGCATGATTGACCCCGTTAATTCGCTAAGACCCTTATTAACAAAGCATAAGGCAAAAGGCATATTTTTTGTAGATATCCTTGGCTTAATAACATTTCAAAAGCACAATATAAACCCTAAAGGCGTAGCAGACGCTAAAGAGCAATTACAGCAATTATTCAAAGAAGGTCATTATATTTTCCCCCATATCCACCCGCATTGGAGGGATAGCATAGTTATAAAAGAAAAAGAATTCGATTTAAGTAATTGTACCCAATATTCGTTGGCTAAGCTTAATCAGGAAGAAATTGACCAATTATTTCAAACATGTTTATCCTTTTTAAAAGAACTTGATATTTCTTATCCTGCCTGGGGATATAGGGCCGGAGGCTGGTGCATGCAGCCTTTCTCGATCTACAAGGACGTTTTTACAAAATATAATATTTTGTACGATTTCAGTGTGCTTCCGGGGTATAAGAACCTGGACAATAATCAAAAGTTCGATTATACCATGATAAGAAAGACATCGCCCTATAATTTCTCGCAAAATGTAGAAGTGCCAGATCCGCACGGAAGCTTTGTTGAGTTTCCTATTTCCACTATGGCATATTCAGAAATACTTATTTTATTTGACAGGATCCTGCGAAAGTATCATTGGAAAAAAAATGACAGAGGTTTTGGCGATGGATTAAGCGCTTCTTCGGCCGGATTAATGTATAATCCCGAAAAGAAAGAAATGCTTTCAGTAGAAAAACTTAATTGGGTAAAACTTAATGCATATAAAAATTTTCTTAAAAAGAATAATTTTATGCACTTGATCTCTCACCCCAAAATGTTTACGCAACACGGATTAAAATCCTTGGACAATTTCCTTTCATATGCTCATAAAAAATTTAGTATTGAGTATGATCCCTTAAAAATGCTATCTCCGCGAAAATAACATGAAAATTCTTATTGTTATTGGTACCCGACCCAACTTTATTAAGGTAACGCGTTTCAAAGAACTGGCTTCACTGTATAGTAATATTGATCTTAAAATTGTTCACACCGGCCAGCATTATGATAATAATATGGCCGATGTGTTTTTTGAACAATTTGGACTCGTACCTGATTTCTTCTTAAATGTAGGACAAGGTTCGCCTAACTTTCAGGTGGCCGACATTATGATAAAACTTGAGAAGCTGATTACAACAGACTTCCAGCCTTCATTGATGCTGGTGGTAGGCGACGTTAACTCTACGCTGGCCGCTTCACTCACTGCAAATAAATTAGGAATAAAGCTTGGACATGTTGAAAGCGGACTCAGGAGTTTCGATCTTACGATGCCTGAAGAACACAACAGGATCATTACCGATAAACTTACCAATATTTATTTTGTAACCGAACCAAGCGGCCGCGAACATCTTTTACAGGAAGGTGTAAACGAATCGGACATTAAATACGTGGGCAATACAATGATTGATACCCTGGTTAAATTTTCAAAAGAAATTGAAAATTCGCCCATTTTATCAAAATTAAATATAACAGGCCAGGCTTACGTTTTAACGACTCTGCATCGCCCTGCTACCGTAGATAATACGGAGGGATTGCTAAAACTTGTCGCGCTTTTTGAATCTATCGGTAATAATTATAAAATCATATTTCCCATCCATCCGCGAACCGTTAATAATTTAAAAAAGGCAGGTTTGTATGAAAAACTGGTGTCAAATAAAAACCTTGTAATTACAGAGCCACTGGATTATTTCGCCTTTCAGAAACTTATAAAATATAGTAAATTTATTCTTACCGACAGTGGCGGCATTCAGGAAGAATCTACCTTTTTAAAAATTCCCTGCCTTACGCTGCGCAACAATACAGAACGACCTGTTACTTGCACAGAAGGAACCAATACACTTGTTAAATTTGAGCTGGAAGAAATACAACAGTACATCCGGCAAATTGAAAGCGGCACTTACAAAAAGGGGGAGATTCCTAAATATTGGGATGGACGTGCTACCGAGCGTATTTTCGAAACGCTTCTGAACCAAAAATGATTTTTTACTTATCGTTTAACGATGCACCATCAGGAATTTTTTCAAGCCAGGTTATTGATGTGGTTAAGTTTTTACGGAACGACTTAAAAGTAAATATCAGGCTTGTGTCCTTTATTTCTTTAAGAAATTATTTACAAAATCGCAAGGCCATTAAAAAGGAACTTAACGATGCTATTGTGTTGCCAATGTTTCCGGGAGTTCATCGCTGGAAACAAAACACACGCACCCTATCCTTATTATGTTCTTATAAAAAGCCTGAAATGATTATAGGGCGGAGCGTTCTTGCCACACAGCTGGCATTGTATCTCAAGAAGCGCGATAAAGTGAAAAAAGTTATATACGACGGGAGAGGTGCGATAGCTGCAGAGTGGAAAGAATACGGAGTCATTACAAATGAACTCATGCTGAACGAAATAGGTGAGCTTGAAAATGAAGCTATTCATGAATCAGATTATAGAATCGCGGTCTCAGAAAAACTGATTCAGCACTGGCAAAAAAAATTTCAATATGTTTCCGGCAATCATGTTATCATACCCTGTACATTAAACACAGTTTACGAAAATTTTGAAATTAATGATTCTCTTCGTTTAAAAAAACGACAAGAACTTGGGTTTTCGGATTCCGACAAGGTATTTGTATATTCGGGATCTGTGGCCGGATGGCAGTCATTTGGCTTACTCTACAATTTTATCAAACCTTTGCTTCTTGAACAAAGTAATGTCAAAGTTCTTTTTCTTAGCAGCCAAGATCAGGATATCCTGAAACTTGAAAATGAATTTCCCGGCAGAATTGCATGCATAAGACTTCCTCCTTCACAGGTTCCGGCTTACCTGGCTTGTGCAGATTATGGATTGCTGCTCCGTGAAAAAACAATAACCAACAAAGTGGCTTCCCCCGTAAAATTCGCTGAATACCTTGCCTGTGGCTTGCCGGTTATTATTTCAGAAGAACTTGGCGATTATTCTGATTTTGTAAAACAAAATAACTGCGGTTGCATTATGGATACGTTTTCTATAAAAGCAACATTTCTTAATAAAAAATCAACCCGTGAACTTGCATTAAAACATTTCTCAAAAAAAAGCTTTTTAGAGAGTTACGGTCGGATGTTAGGCTAATTTATTTGTGAACAACCTTACTAATTCCAATATTCCGGTCCTCGATAGTCTGCGTGCCTTTGCCGCGCTATCGGTTTGTCTGTTTCACTTTGTATGTACCACTACCGGGTACATTAAAACAAACTGGATTCTTTCAACTTTTTCGGTTGGACAGTATGGCGTGCAGCTTTTTTTCGTGATCTCAGGGTTTATTATTCCATGGGCTATGTTTCGCGGGGGTTATAAATTGAAAGACTTTGGCAGGTTCCTTTTAAAGCGTTTGGCCAGACTCGAACCTCCCTACATTTTTTCAATCGTGCTGGCGCTAACCCTTTTATTTTTACGCGAAAAATTTTTTGGAAAAACCAACGATCATATGAATGTAAGTGTGCCTCAGGTGGCACTTCACCTCGGCTATCTGATTCCGTTCTTCGACCGATACAGTTGGTTAAACGAAGTTTACTGGACACTTGCAATTGAATTTCAATATTATTTACTAATTGCTGTCACCTTTCTGCCGCTTATCAGATCCGGCCCTTTCGTCCGGTATTTTATTTACGCTTTAGTTATCGGACTCAGCATACTATTTCCGGTAAAATTTATTTTTTACTGGCTGCCAGTTTTTCTGCTTGGTATTATTCTGTTTCTCTATAAAGCTCAATTTATTTTAAAAACTGAATATTATATTGCTACTGGCATCCTGGTTATTTTTTGCCTGTTCAGGTATTCGGTTCCTTCAGTTATATATTCTGTAATTCCCCTGTTTTGCGTATTGTTTGCGCAGGACATGAAAATAGTCGGCCTCCACTACCTCGGCAAATTTTCTTATTCCTTATACCTGATTCATCCGCTTATTGGCGCCTCGTTCATAAATGTTCTGTCGCACCGGTATACAAGTCCTGGAGGTAAAATAGCTGTGATCCTGGGCGGCATTTTTGTAACTATTCTTTGTTCCTGGCTTACCTATATGTTAGTGGAAAGACCTTCCAAGAAGTTGTCATCCTCCATCCTGTATAATAAAAGCCAATATTAAATAAACAATTTAAATAACCTAATTATCTTTATCTTATGGATCTGGTAGAAGTAGAAAAACGCGATAGCAACCCCATTACAGTGCGGCACCCATGGGAATTAGCGCGCTTTGAAATTGTAAACTCTTTATTGAAAGATGTTATTAAGAATGATCCGAACTACAACGTGCTGGACATAGGCTGCGGCGACATATTTTTTATTTCGAAACTTAGTTCATTATACCCGCAAACAAATTTTTACGCGATTGACATTGCCTTTACCGACGACATCATCAGTAAACTTAAAAAAGTAGCTGCTGGTCAGAATATTTTTTTGTTCAAATCGCTTGACGAAGCAAATTTCCACCTGAAAAAGCCTGCCGACCTGGTTCTTTTATTAGATGTAGTTGAACACATCGAAGACGATAAAGGCTTTTTAAAATCGTTGCATGATAATAAAGGAATAAACAATGATACCCATGTAATGATCACAGTGCCTGCTTACCAGGGCTTATTTTGTTCGCACGATCATTTTTTAGGCCATTACCGCAGGTACACTAACACCACTCTTTTGAACACGCTTAATGAATGTGGTTTTAAAAAGGAAAAACTTGGCTATTTCTTTTCAACACTTATCGGGCCAAGAATCATACAGGTTATTAAAGAAAAAATTATAAAACCAGACCTTGGCAAAGAAACAACCGGCCTCGTTGAATGGAACAAAGGAGCGGGATTCACCAATTTTGTAAAAAATATTTTATTATTTGATTACAATGTATACAAGGTTATTAAAAAAATAACCGGACTTTCTTTACCAGGTCTTTCCAATTATATTTTATGCAAAAAGCGTGTATTGTAATTCCGTGTTACAACGAATCTAAGCGTCTGGACTTTGACGCTTTCGACGCTTTTATAACTTCTGAAAGCACGATAGATCTTTTGTTTTCTAATGACGGAAGCACCGATAATACCAGGCAGCTTATTGAAAATTTTGTAATGAAATACAACGGCCGGGTAAAACTTTTTAATATGCCGCAAAACGCAGGCAAAGCGGAAGCTGTAAGATGTGGTGTGTTAGAAGCCGGTAAAGATAAAAGCTATGAGTTCATCGGATTTTGGGATGCCGATCTTGCAACGCCATTGAATGAAGTTCCTATTTTCTTAAATCAGGTAAAAGATCATTCGAAAAAAATAGCCATTGGCAGCCGGATGAAACGACTTGGAGCAATTGTAGAAAGAAAAGCATCGCGGCATCTTTTAGGAAGGGTGTTTTCGACTTTTTCGAGCATTATTTTAAAACTACCTGTATACGATACGCAATGCGGCGCAAAAATTTTCAGTTCTGAACTACTTTTTTTATTTGAAGAAAAATTTATTACCAGCTGGTTATTCGATGTTGAGCTCATTGCGCGTTACAGAAATAAGTTCGGAATTAAAGGCGCACTTTCGGATATTGTTGAAGTGCCAATAAACACATGGCTGGAAAAAGGCGGATCAAAACTCAAACTGAGCGATATGATTAAGGTGCCGCTTGAACTTTTATCTATTCATAAAAAATACAATTGATGCAGATAAAATTATTTTCCAGGGTATGGCTGATTTATTTTCTGCTCGCCTTCCCTTCTTTTTACTTTGTT
This sequence comes from Bacteroidota bacterium, assembly GCA_013816895.1. GTDB lineage: Bacteria > Bacteroidota > Bacteroidia > B-17B0 > Aurantibacillaceae > Aurantibacillus. The sequence goes on along the minus strand of JACDDR010000039.1, from coordinate 3,758 downwards.
TATAAATACGGCACCACGGATCTTGGCATCAGAGATTTTGTTGATTATTATAAGTTGTATAAAGACTGGGATATCACACACGTAGATGCGCCTTTTAATATGCGCCTCCTGAGTTCCTTCTTTGTCCATCTGTTTTATAAAGCCGGGCTGCATTACAACACCACTATTTCATTTGAGAAAATGAGTACACTAGACAAAGACGTATTTTTTTGTGCGATTTTCTTTAATTTTTTATGCATCACAACTACGTGCTCCGTGATCTTCTTTACGATAAAAAAACATTTCAGCAACCTGCTTCTGTCTTTTTCAGGAGGATTAATCTATTTACTCGGCTTCGGAACATTATTCTATGAATTTATGCCCATTACCGATGCGTGTTCTATATTGCTTTTCGCAATTTGTATTCATTATTACTTATCTCAAAGCTACCTCATTATTATTCCTTTGTTGCTGCTTGTTTTTCAGCGGGAATATATATTTTTGGCGCTCGCCGTTCTTGCAGTCATGGATTTCTGGAAATACCGCTTAAAATACTTTTTGTATATTTTACTAACCTGTGGCTTCTGTTTCATTATTTATTTCATTTTGCGAAAAACTGTTTTTTATACCCCTCTTTACGACAGGCAGGCCTCGCCGGCTTATTTTCTTGATTCAATTTTTCACCTTAAGTTCCCGCTTGCGCCTTATATCAAGCAGACTTTGATGACAATGAATATATTTTTCATTTACCTGTTACTGCTTATTTATAAAAAGATAAAAAAATTAGAAATAGACTCTTTTGGTTTTATGAAAGTTTTGCTCCTGTTTGTGCAAATTAACGTCATCAGCGTGGCAGCGGTGTTTGGTAATAATACAGGCAGATACTTTTATATTTTAATTCCTTTTGTAATTTTTCAATTGGTTAAAGAAACCGACCCCTTGTTCAGGAATATAGTTAAAACATGATCCAGTCTTCAGCGCCCATAGAAGTTAACAGGTCTAATTTCTGGATAATCCTGTTTATTTACCTTTCGATTTTCATTAATTCGATTGTGTTTCTTCGCGAGCCTTTTGAATTTTACTTCGGATACCTTATTTATATTGTTCTTCTTCCGGGTTTCATCTCTCGGTATGGATTAAACCGGGCTTTGTTCTTCATTTTTCTGACACTTTTTGTTACGGGCATAATTAATGTAATGCTTGATAATAATACAGGAGCTCTCTTTTTCAAAGTATTTACCGGGCTTTTCCTCTCCTATTTTTTCTATTATTACGTTATCGTAGAATTTAACTATAACATCGACCAGCTGTTTAAATGGTACCTGAAAGGTGCCTATATAGCCGCTCTGATCGGCCTGGTTCAATTTATTTCCTTCCAGATCGGCTTTACATTGGGATACAATTACCGATGGCTGCTAAACAAGTGGGGTGTTGTGTCGGGAGGAAATTTTGGCATCAGGGTTAACTCCATTTTTGGTGAGCCTACGCATCTTGGGGCTGTTATGGGCGGAGCTTTTTTCGTTGCCCTTTACAACCTTACGCGCAAAGAAAAATATTATCTGACACGAAACCAAAGCATCATCATTATCGTAGTGTATGTTTTGTCCTTTTCAGGCTTAGGCCAGGCTGGCATATTTTTCTCGCTCCTTTTTCTGGCCATCAGTTATGGCTTTATACGTTACATTTTTATCCTTATTCCGCTCGCCATCATTTTATTTAATGTGCTTTATAATAACGTACGCGATTTCCGTGAACGTTATCAAAGTATTGTGGACCTTTTTACTACCGGTAAATTTGAACTGGGCAAAACACACGGCTCTTCTTTTATTCTTTACAATAATTATAATGTAGCGCTTGAAAACTTTAAGAGCAATTTTATATTCGGAACCGGTATAGGCTCCCATCCCATTGCCTTTGAAAAATTTTCCCTGGCCAAAGAAATAAAGGTGTATGGTTTTAATCTTAACTCTGCCGATGCAAATTCGATGCTGCTGCGTTTAATCTCAGAGACAGGTTTATTTGGAGTAAGCATATTTTTTATCATTATGTTCAAGTGCTATGTACGCAGAGATGAAAATAATGAAACCTATCATTGGCTGGTGAGTAATGCAATTTTAATCATGATCCTGCTGAATCTTTTTCGGCAGGGACATTATTTTTTGAACGGCTTTCCATTTTTCATGCTGCTTTATTATTTCAACTGGATTTCACATAAAAAGTTCCTTGAACAAATGGAACTTCCAAAAGAAGCAATCAAAGAATGATTAAGATCTAATCATTCATCCCGAGGTCCTTCCTCCGCTTCACTCTTCTCTCCTTCATATTAAACATTTCAATTACCAAAGCAAACGCAATGGCAACATATGCGTAATTCTTATTTAACTCTACATGCTCCGCCTCCGGAACACTAAAATTATACGCGTCAAGTATTGCGTCGGTAACCAATATGGCACCAATTGCGAGTAAAAACACCAGGGCGATCATCTTAATTCCCTGATTCTTATTTATAAAATCAGCAACGTATCCACTGAATAACATCATCAGTACCATACTCACCACAACTCCTCCAATCATAATAAGTACCACACCACTTACGCCAACAGCGGCAAGAATACTATCAAAACTAAAAACGAAATCAATCACAACAATTTGCATTATAACAGCATTGAACGATTTTTTACCGGCAGATGTATGTTCAATTTCATCTTCGTCGGTGTAAATTTTTTCCTGAATCTCCTGCCAGGTTTTAATAAGCAGAAATATCCCACCGGCGAATAAAATCAAAGCTTTTCCGCTTACACCATAATCACCCAGATGAAATAAGGCGGATCTTAAACTCGCTATCCAGCCTACAAAAAACAACAGGATCGACCGCACTATCAAGGCCAGTAACAAGCCAATAGTCCGCGCCCGTTTTTGCTGCTTTACCGGCAATTTATTAACCGCAATGGAAATGAAAATAATATTATCAATGCCCAATATTATCTCTAAAAGAGACAAAGTTAGCAGCCCAATTAGCCCTTGAAAAGAAAAAAGTGCGGAAATATCGGCTGACCAGTCGTGCATTTTAGTTCATTTTATTTACAAATATAGCTTTTTTTTTAAAACTATAAAAATTATATCTATTGACTATCAGTAGTTTACAAAATAATAAAAGATTTATAGTACTATGCCTTGCATGGTACTAAAATATTTATGTATGTTTGTACCACATAATAGCAACTATAACCTAATAGCATATAAAAGAAAAATGAAAAACGTATTAATAAAAACAGGATTGGTTTTAGCGTTGAGTCTGACCTTTCAGGCCGCAAAATCAAACAATGGTTCTGATAAAGACCGGAACCAGGCGGAAAAAACAATTAAGGAGTCGTTGAACTTCAGAGGTAATTCTATCAGTGAACAAAAAGTGGAAATTCTTTTTAGCACCGGAAAAAGTGGTGAAGTGAATTTTGTTCTCGCTAAAACGGCCAACGAGCTTCTTAAAAAGCAAATCGAAAAACAATTTTCAAACATGCAGTTTCCGCAGCTGAAACAGGATGTTGTTAACAGCATCGTAATAAGTTTTAAAATCAACTAACCATACATTAACTGAAGCACGGCTTCACATTAAAACAAACATGACAAATCCAGACAACATAAAATCAGAAGGTGGTTTTGAGCGGGGGGGGCGCAAACGCAAATGCGCAAAGGAGTGCTCGAGCTTTGCATTCTTTCCATCTTATCCAAAGGAGATGCTTATCCCACCGAAATCATCGAAAAATTAAAAGGTACCAAAT
>JACDDR010000038.1 GCA_013816895.1 Bacteroidota bacterium | reverse complement strand
CCATGTTAGCAGTGCGTTGCCAGTTTTGTTTCCATTCACCGATCGCTATTTTCGTATTATCTGTTGGTACGCCATCCGTAAATAAAAACACGATCGGTTTCCAATCGCCTTTGCGTTCCATGGTCGTTGTTACCTGGTTCTTGCGAAGCTCAAACATTAAATGGCCAAGGGCACGGCTTAAGGATGTTCCGCTTCCTACAGGAAAACGCGGAGGATAGAAATTAACGATCTCCTGCAAGGGAACAAGTGTTTTCGCCTGGCCCGCAAAAACAATAATAGATACCCAAACGGTTTCAATCGAGTTTGGATCTGTTTTCAATTCTTTAATAATAGTCGCCAACCCTTCTTCAACTTGCTGAATAGGTTCGCCCACCATGGATTCCGAAACATCTATCAAAAAATATATGGGAAGCCTTCTCATAACTATATGATTTTTAAAATTAATAAAAAGAGCAGCAGAAGTATTACCTGAGTCATATCTACCGACAGCCCACTCCCAACCACCCAGGGTTTAATGAAACGCCTTAGAAAAGCTAGCACGGGCGTGAAGAAACTATTAAAAAAATTGAAGAACGATTTATTTTGAGGACTCAGCTTGTCTTTATAAGGCAGTAATTTGGAATAAAGGAACAAGCCTATGATGGAAACATTTAGGAATAAATAAAGTAATAATCTCATTGAGGGGTTTGAAAAATTTAAATAACAATATTTACTTCAGAAGGTGGTGGCGGTAAAGGAACATTGTCAGCCGTGCCCATACTTTTATTTCCTTTCTCGATAGTATCAGATACCCATTTGAAAAAAGATTTTAACGTGCTGCTGTCAGCCGTATCTAAGTGTACAACGGTATCTGTCAGCTCTTTCAGGAATTCATTCTTTGCTTTTGGCCCCGCGGCGCAGGCTACAATAGCACCGAAGTTCTGGCGTTTCACTATTGGAAGCATTTCCCTGAATTTTCCAATATCGGAAGGGCTTCCATCGGTCATTAAAAACAATAATGGTTTCCAGTCTCCTTTCTGATTCTCGTTTCCTTTACGAACTTCAACACTTACTTTAGCACATAATAATTCGAGTGCTGCGCCCATATTTGTTGGTCCGCTTTGGGGACAAGTTATTTCCGGCAACTGAAAATTTACAAGTTCTGTGAGAGATACAATTTCTTTCACATCGCGATCGAAGGTAATGATGCTTAGCCACAGCGAATCAAGTGCCTGTGCGTCGGAGCGGAGATTGTTGATCATTCCACCCAGAGCATTATTAAGCGCCTGAATTGGCTCTCCATTCATAGAGCCAGAAGTGTCCAGTAAAAAATAAACGGGTAATCTGCGCATGTTATTTATTTATACGACGATGTTTAGTTCTGCGGGCGGAGGAGGCAGTTCATTCAAACCAGTAACTTCTTTGCCAGCGTCTTCAACCTTTGTAGACGTCACTCCTATTGATGCGCTTACCCAGGTAAAAAATTTCGCTATGCTTTGCGAATCTGTTGAATCCAGGCTCACCACGTTATCGGTAATTTGTTTGAGAACATTGGTGTCCGCTTTGGTACCCGCACCGCAAGCTACGGTAAAAGCTGTTTTACGTTTTTTAAATTCGGCGAGCCCGCTTTGCCAGTTGTCGGTTGGTATGCCATCCGTAAAAATAAAAACAAGAGGCTTCCAGTCTCCTTTTTTTACCGAAGTGGTTTGCATCACTTCCCTGTCGATACAATTACTCACGAGCATCAGGGCATCTCCCAAAGCTGTAGGACCGCTGGCCTTAAGATCAATCATCTGAAAAGATGCAAGATCAGTAAGAGGAACCAATTGTTTGGCTGTTGAATCAAATGAAATAATACTGATGAAGGCTGTTTCAATAGCCTGGGGATCCTGGCGAAGAGAACTGATCATCAGTTGAACCCCATTCTTCATGGCTTCAATTGGTTCTCCGCTCATTGAGCCCGAAGTGTCCAACAATAAATAAACCGGTAATCTTCTCATATAGTTTAATTGTATTTATTTAAATAATCCTGTAATCCGCCTTTCATACCGTTTCCAACTGCTTCAAATTTCCATTCTTCATTCTTTTTATAAAGTCGCCCGAATTGCACGGCTGTTTCAATGGAAAAATCTTCATCCAGTTCATACTTCATAATTTCCGCATTGCTTGCATCAAGAATCCTGATAAATGAATTCCGGATCTGACCGAAATTTTGTCTTCTTTCATCCGCTTTATGGATTGTAACAACAAAAGATATTTCAGAAATATCTGCGGCTATTTTAGAAATGTCCACCACAATTTTTTCATCATCGCCTTCGCCAGCTCCGGTAGTGTTATCACCCATGTGAACCACAGCTCCATCCGGACTTTTAAGATTATTATAATAAACGAAATGCCCATCGCTTGGTAATTTGCCGTTGTTGCCTAAAACGAAAACTGATGCGTCCACATCAAAACCTTCTCCGGCAGAGTTTGTGTTTGCATCCCATCCGAGGCCCACGGTGAATTTTGCAGCAGTAACGCTTTGTCTTTGTCCTTTTTCTAAATTGATTGCCATAATTTATTTTATATTAATGTTTAACATTGCTTTTAATATGTTTGTCTGTTCATCCACGTTTTGCAAATCGTCGAGAAAATCTACCCCGGAAATTTTAGAAAGATAACTTTCCAATACTTTTTCCACATCGTCCGGCAAAACTGTTTTAACTATGATCAGCTGATCCTGGAGGGCCGCATTTTTGTTGGTTAGCTGGTCGATAAGATCTTTCCTGTTTGACTGGTTTTTAGAAAGATCAATACCCTTCAATTGATTTTCGTCTAATAAATAAAAGGATTTTTTACCGGTAATGAAAATAAATTTATCATTTGAATTCACAAATTCCATCACCTCTACAAACTCATTCTTATAATGTAAACCGCAAACAAGTTTTACCTTAAACTTCTGGATGTTTAATTTTCCCGCAAGTTTTTTTTCGAGAGTAACTATTTCGCTTTGATATACAGGAGCATCGTTGTGACTGGTGATGCGCTTATACTGCTCTTCCGATATTTCCCTGTAAAATTCAGCGCCCCGTTGTCTTGACAAAGTTAAGATGTCCGACCACACAAATCTTCCGCTTGTTTCACCTGCAAGGATCTTATATAACTCTTCGAGCTTTTTACAAATAAGCTGGGAGTGAGCCCTCACTTCATCCGGAAAAGTGGTTACAGTAATTTCTTCTTTTAATCTGGAAATAAACCCTTCGTTGATGTAAATCTCATCAGAAATAATAAGGTATTTTTGTTCTTTTGAGCGCTTTAGTTTTTGCAATAATTCAAGCAGACTATTTGTAAACTGAATATGAAAAAGCTCCAGTTTGTTTATATCGAGGCCCCGGTTGTTTTCAAAAAGATTATGAATAACCTTGGTGCGAATAAGAATGGCAATTAAATCGGAATGATTGAAAAAATTGGATACTATTTTCAGGATCGAAAGTTTTTTATTGCTTTCGGCTATGATCCGTTTAAATGTTTCTATCTCCTCCTTGCTTTCCATCTGTTACCATTATGCAACAATTACTGAATGACTCCTTTTTTCAGCTCGGCTTCCAGATCCTGCAGGCCTTTATCAAGCTCTCGGCGGGTGAGTGCACCCTGCTCATGAATCTGCTTCACTTCGGTTAAAGTATCTATCAGCGACTTCGTTGTATTTTTAAGCGTTTCAAGAGAAACAACCGTGTTTTCATTTTCCCTGGCCACTTCAATACTGTTTTGTTTCAGCATTTCTGCATTCTTATTCAGAATTGTATTTGTTGTCTCAGAAACTTTGCGTTGCACTTCAATGTTTTGTCTTTGGCGTTGTAGAGCAACAGCAAGGGTTAACTGGTTTTTCCAAACCGGCATTGTGGTGGTTAGAATAGACTGCGCCTTTTCTGCAATGGACGTATTGTTATTTTGAACAACCCTGATTTGCGCAAGTGATTGCAACATAATAAAACGCACAATTTTCATATCTGCCAGGCGCTTGTCGAGCCGTTGCGTAAAATTTCTTTTATCCGAGATCTGATAATCCTGGTATTGTGTTGGATTAGCTTCCATCTGCGCAAGCTCATCGCTTAGTTCTTTAAACTTAAGCTGACCGGCGATAATATGTTTCTCAATTTCTTTGATCAGATTGATGTTGGCATCGAACATGGTTTGAAGCGCTGCATTATCTTTTACAGAGTTGATCATCCCGGCCTTTACCTTATTACTGATCTTTTCAACATTAGAAGTAATTTTATCATATTGCTGGAAAAGTTTTTTGACGTCGGTTACCAACTTATTTAAAAAAGGAATTTTTGAGAGAAATTTTTTAAACGGGCTTTGATTCAACTGATCAACGTCAATGTAGTTCAGCTCGGTTAAAAGCTCGCCGATGTGATTTCCAACATCGCCTGAATTATACGTTCTTACATTGGTTAAAAATGTATCGCTCTGCTTGGCAATGGAATTCTGAATTTCAGAACCGTAATTGATAATGGAGTTAACATCCTTTTCATTTAACTGGCTTGTGAGTGACTGGTAGGAAGCCAGTTCGGCCGGCGTTACTTTTGTGAGATTAACGTTTCCTTCTTTGTCCATTGCACCGGTTGTTGCCTGGACGGTGAGTTCATTATTTTCCATTTTTATTTTTTTACAAATGATTTTGTTGTACCGTAACAATCGTTTCTTCGAGTTTCCTGTCTTTTGTCGGAACACCCACAGCATTAAATTTCCATTCGCCATTGCGTTTATAAAGAACGCCAAGCACCATGGTTACATTGCCTGAAAAAGCGGGATCGTTGGCAATATTATATTTCGCGAACTCTTCGTTTACTTTTTCGGGCGTTCCTTCATAAATGCGAATAGAAGCAAAAGGAATGTCTTTAAAATCCTGACCCTTAAAACTGTTCACAAAAAAAGCGATAAAGGCGGCATCAGGATTTATTGCTGAAAGATCAAGCGATATAATTTCATTATCCAGCCCGTCATCGCCGTTAAGGTCGCCAGTTCTGTCATCGCCACTGTGTTTTATGGCTTTATCATTCGATTGAAGTTTGCGAAAGCTTACCGTATCAATATTTTTTTTGGAGGCATCATAGATAGCGCAACTTGCATCCAGGTCAACTGCTTCTTTGGTGGTTCCCAGCAGACCTTTTTTTTCAATGGCTCCCCAATTGATTCCTACGCAAATGTTCTGCAGCCTGGTACCATTACTTTTTTCAAGATTTATCCGCTGGCCTTTTTCGAGGTTAATTGCCATACAAATATTACTAATTATACTTTTTAAGATAATCTTCAAGGCCACCTTTCATTCCGGCGCCTACCGCTTCAAACTTCCATTGTCCGTCCTTATTGTAAATTCTTCCGAATTCAACAGCGGTTTCAATTGAAAAATCTTCATCCAGTTCATACTTCACCAGTTCAGTGTTAGACTGATCAATAATTCTGATAAAAGAGTTACGCACCTGACCAAAATTTTGTTTTCGCGTATCCGCATCATGAATGGTTATCACCACACAGATTTCTTTAACCGCTGGATTAATTTTAGAAAGATCTACGGTGATGGATTCATCATCCCCGTCGCCCGCACCGGTAAGATTGTCGCCCGTGTGATTAACCGCTCCATCGGGAGATTTGGTGTTGTTATAAAAAACGAAATATTCATCGGAAACTATTTTGCCGTTAGCTCCAAGAATAAATACCGAAGCGTCCAGATCAAAAGAAGCGCCGGTGGAACTTACATTTGTATCCCATCCCAGGCCGATCGTGAATTTTTGCGCGTTTAGGTTCTCTCTTTGTCCTTTTTGTAAATTAATTGCCATAATTGATATGTTTTATAATGTGATCCAGGTTTAATTTATATTCCTCCATGAGGTGATAATTGTTGCCAATCGCATAATCCGTTATTTTTTCGAGCGTGGCTTTTGGAAGTTCTAAAATAAGTGAATTTATTGAATTTTTGCTATTTAAAATGAATTTTATTGTACGGGTATTAATCTGAACATCAGGCCCCTGTAGCAATTCTGAGACTTCCGGATTTCCCTTTACATGGTAATAGTTAAGATAGTTCTCGAAAACAGGTGAAATTTCAGGATTTGTGAGTTCGGCAAAATAAACAAACATAAATTCTCCTTCGATATTATTCTGGTGGAGGATCTTCCGGATAATGAGTTCATGGCTCCCGGTTATTTTAATATCATCCAAAAAAATACACAAACGGTTGGTAAGAAATTTTGTATCTATATGATAAGTGTCTGACGAAATTAAATTTACCCTTTCCTCGAAACTTAAATTCCCGTAATCTTCGCTATAGGTTTTATACCGGTGAATTTTTGATTCAAGCAGCGCTTTTTTTCCGTTGGCGTGAAGAAACTTGTTCACCTCTCGCTTTAATTTCTGAGAGAGGTAATAGGATGCTGTTGGAATATAACTATAAGGACTTGGCAGAAACACAATGTCGGTATGCTCAAGCAACAATTTGTGATGTTCTTTTAAAAAGCCCTCCGCAATCTGCTTTCCGAATTTGTTGGTAACCGCTGAATCGCCAAACTTAAACCTGCTGTAATCGGCCGGATCGAAATCTAATTTTTTACTGTCTTCAATTTTATGAAGGGAGAAATGATGGAACATTAACGGGCTATCTTGTATTTGGAAATATTTAAATGCAGCAAGGAAACATCATTGGAATTGATAATGGCGTTTTGCATACCCGCGTTTTCTGCACCAAATCCGTCGGCATTTTTGTTATCCCCGATGTGTAAAATGTTTTTTTTGTCTACCGGGCGGTGCGACCTGGCGCCATTGTATAAAGCCTGGAAAGCCTGCTGTGACGGCTTGGAGAAGGCGATTTCATCGGAATACAACTGAAAAGCAAAATGATGTCCTACTTTTAAATGATCGAGTAGCTTCCTTAACATTTTTCCTTTTATAAAACCTGTGTTGCTTAAAATACTCATGCTTATTCCTTCGTCCGTCAGTTTTTTCAGGTAATCGGGAAGTTCCGGTTCAATGAGTTCGGGATGATAGCGAAGAAATAATTTTTCATGCTGCGAAAAATATTCCTCCAGATGGGACGGCTTTACTTTCGTGAGATCATGTTCCAAATCTGAAAGTATGATCGTAAGCATTTCTTCCGCATCTAAATGCCCGCCTGTAGTTTCATTAATGGCAGTGAAACGAACGTCCCACTGCCTGAAATGTGTTGAAATATCTTCTATTGGTTGCCCCAGCGAAAAAAATTCTTTGAACAATAGATCGCGTTCTTTTTTAAAAATGGCATTTGACCTGATAAGTGTTAACCAAACGTCGAACGAAATATGGTGTACGTCAAAGAATTCATGTTTCATTACAGGTACGATTTCACAATTCTTTGAATGGTTTGACCAAGGAAGGTATCTTCAGTTGGATCACCAATCGCGTTAAATTTCCACTCGTTCTCCTTTTTGTAAAGTTTACCCATGATCAGGGCTTTTTTGCCGGCGTATTGACCTTCGGCGGCAACGTTGTAGGAAGCGAAAACTTCCTTTACAGAGGTTGGCGTGCCTTCATACATCCTGATCTTGGCATAAGGAATAACTGAAAAATCTTCAGGACCTGCATTATTAAGGAAGAAAAAAATCTGTGTAATATTTGGTTCTATTGCATTAAGATTAACCGTGATCACTTCGTTATCTAATCCGTCGTCTCCACCTGAATCACCAGCACGGTCATCGCCCGAATGTCTTAAAGCATTTCCTTTTGAAAGGAGTTTTCCGGCAGGTAATCCAAATTTAGCAAGGATTTCAGGTCTGTATTGCGGCGAATATAAATGGTCGGCAATATTGTTACCAGAATCAATCATCACGCAACTAAGATCAAGATCTACCTGTGTTGCTGTTTTTGAAAGACCAAAGAACGCTTTCTTCTCGATAGCTCCCCAGTTAACACCTACACAAAATTCGGTGAGTGTAGATCCACCTGTTTTTCTTAAATCAATTCGTTGACCTTTTTGCAGATTAATTGCCATACTGTGTGTTTTTATTTTATTTATTTATGATTATTTCACTATTTCACCCTTATAATATTTACCGAGGAAAAAAGCCAGATCTTCTTTGTAGCCTATTCCCGAAGCTTCAAATTTCCAATTCCCGTCTTTTTTGTATAATCGACCGAATTCAACCCCAGTTTCTATTGAGAAATCTTCGCCCAGTTCATATTTTGCAATTTCTTCGTTATTTGTATCATCTACCACCCGAATGTATGAATTACGAACCTGTCCGAAATTCTGTTTTCGCTTTTCGAAATCGTGAATGGTAACCACGAACAAAATTTCCTGTATACTGCTGTCCACTTTTGTAAGATCTACAAGAATGGATTCATCATCATCGCCGTTACTATGTTTTCCGCTGGGATCGTCACCGGTATGCTCCAGAGAACCATCCGGAGATTTAAGATTATTAAAGAACACGAAATATTCATCGGAGGGCAGAACGCGGTTTGAGTCTATCATAATAGCCGAGGCATCCAGGTCGAAATCGTACCCTGTGCCTTCGTTTGGGTCCCATCCCAGCCCCACTTTTAATTTCGAGAGGCCAATGTTAATTTTTTGGCCTTTTTGTAAGTTTATTGCCATGATAAATTTTTCTTTCTCAATCAAACGTAATTAATATTTTCGGAAAAAGAAAAGGAAAAAACAGGTTGCGGGAAATAAGATTTTGTTAAATTAAAATCCTGAGGAATTAACAGGACATAAAAAAAGCCACACCTTTTAAGCGTGACTAATAATATGAGTTAATCAGTTTTTAAGCAGTTAGCTTACCACCTGCCTTTTCAAAGGAAGAAACCACGCTTATAAAGTTGGTAACGCCAGCCACGCCCGTAATGTCTTCCGTAAGGAAAGTTGCTTTTGATTTCTGGTAATCGTAGTCTACTTCACCGGCCAGGGTAACCCAGCCTTGCGACACTTTCACATCAATACGACTTTCATCGATGCAGCTATTCCATGTTATCATTCTGATAACCGTTTTTCGGATATCCTCGTCGCTTTTCTGGTGTGAGATTTTGAGTACGATATTATTGGTAACTCCAGTCACGCCATCTACACGCATTGCGGCCCGTTCAGTTTCTATTTTTTTTGCGTAGGAATCAGCTATGCCTTCAAGGGTTATATGGTTTCCGTTTACGATAATCCGGATATCTGTTCCAACCATTGCCGATTCGCGGTTTAATTCATTCCTTACATCGTTCTGGATCTGTTCTTTTGTTTTCATTTCACACTTTCTAAATTGTTCAACATCGCTTTATTTTACCGTTCTCTGGCAAAATAATTTTTAAAATAATATGCCATCCGCGCGATCCCACCGCCTGAAACGCCTTTTGAACGGGTCGGGGATGCGTTTAAATGCCTTTTAAAGCTATGTATTGTTTCCTTATAACTACTTAAAAACCCCTCTTACCGAATTTTAAGCAGCGACCATCCCTTTTAGGGTAATTTAGTATCATTAAATTAAGGTTAAAACCGGTCCTCCTGCTCTTATCGGGAATTATAATTAAAAAAATGGATTCCATAAAAAAAGAAACGACGCCGATCCCAAAGAGTGAAGAACGGTATCGTGCGCTTTTAGAATTAAATCTTGACCCTTTAATTATAATAAATAAAAAGGGTGAAATTACTGAAGTGAATGAGGCAGCTGTACTTATCACTGCCGCCAGCCGTGTGACCCTGATGGGGAGCAGACTGGCTGATTATTTTCGCGATCCTGCACGGGTGGATGAAATTATTAAAGATCTCTGGAAGAAAGAAAGTGTTGAAAACATTACCCTTGAACTAAATAAAGAGCAACTTGCTTCCGAGGTTTTATTAAAAGGAATGGTAACTCAGCATTCTGAGAACAGTGAAGCCGTTATTATATTACATGATTTTACCTGGCATAAACAAACCGAAGAACAAACCGCGCACCTTGCCGCAATCGTTACCTCTTCCAACGATGCCATTATTAGTAAAAACTTAGAAGGCGTAATTACCGTGTGGAATAAAAGTGCCGAAAAAATATTTGGTTATACCGCGCAGGAAGCCATTGGCAAGAACGTATCAATGATCATTCCTGCCAATAAAATAGAGGAGGAAAATAAAATAATTGAAAGAATAAACAATGGCGAATATATTGAACAATACGAAACCCAGCGCAAGAGAAAAGACGGAAAAATAATCAGCGTAGCCGTTTCGACATCGCCCATCAAAGACTCTGCCGGCAACATTAAAGCAATTTCTAAAATAGCGCGGGAGATAACCCAGCAAAAACGTTTTGAACAGGAGCTCATAGAGGCGCGGCGCAACGCAGAGCGCGATAAACGACTGGCCGAAGAAGCTGTTGAAGCAAAACAGCAATTTCTTTCCAACATGAGCCATGAGATACGCACTCCTTTGAATGCCATAATTGGATTTACAAAAGTGGTGCTGAAAAGCAATCTGGATGAGAAACAAAAAGAATACCTTAACGCCATCAAGGTGTCAGGCGATGCTCTGATTGTTTTAATAAATGACATCCTTGATCTTGCCAAAGTAGAAGCAGGAAAGATGACGTTTGAGCAGATCCCGTTCAAACTCTTTGATTCCATTTCCTCAATGCTTCATTTATTTGAAACAAAACTGTTTAAAAAAAATGTAGAGCTTGTAAAGAAATATGACAACCAGATTCCGGAAGTTTTGGTGGGTGATCCGGTACGACTTCACCAGGTGATTCTTAATCTTGTAAGCAATGCCATAAAATTTACATCCAGCGGAAAAATAACGGTAAGCGTTAAATTACGTGAAGAAGATTCAGAAAAAGCCACTATTGAATTTTCTGTTACGGATACCGGCATCGGCATTCCGGAAGATAAACTGGACACGATCTTTAACAATTTCCAACAAGCAACCAGCGGTACCGCAAGGGTGTATGGCGGCACCGGGCTGGGCCTTGCAATTGTGAAACAACTGGTTCTTTCCCAGGGAGGATCGTTACAGGTAAAAAGTAAAGTGAATGAAGGTTCAACATTTAGTTTTACCTTAACTTTTACAAAAACCAGAGAGAAAATTGAGGCAAAAAAAGAAGAAGCGGTAGTAGTGGAAGATGGCGCTGATAATGTAAAAATACTTGTTGCAGAAGATGTTGTGCTTAACCAGCTTTTAATTAAAACACTCCTGAAAGAATTTGGTTTTGACGGAGTGGTAGCTCCAAACGGAAAAATTGCTGTTGAAATCCTTGAAAAACAAAATTTTGATGTTGTGCTCATGGACCTTCAAATGCCCGAAATGAACGGCTACGAAGCCACAGCGTATATCAGAAATACTATAAAATCCGACATCCCCATCATTGCGTTAACTGCTGATGTAACTACCGCTGATGTGGAAAAATGCCGCGCAGTGGGAATGAATGATTATCTTTCGAAACCGATTGACGATAAATTATTATACAATAAAATTTTAAAATATATCGATAAACCAATTCCTTCAAAAAAGACACAGGCAAGGCCAAAGAATAACGAGGAGGCTGGTCAGAAAACAACTAACCTGGAATACCTGAAACAGCATACACGGGGAAATCCGGAAATGATGAAACAGATGATAAAAATTTACCTGGATGAAACGCCAAGGCTGATTGATACAATGAAACAAAGTATTGATAACATGGACTGGGATTCTTTAAAAAAAGCCGCCCACTCAATGATACCAACCTTCTCCATCGTTGGCATTAACAACGAATACGAAGAAATGGCAAAAAAGATTAAAGAACACGCCGCTAAAAAGGAAGATTCTTCGTTAATTAATACCCTGCTTGTAAAAATAGAGGATGCTTGTTCGCAAGCTGTTAAAGAACTGGAAGCGGAACTGGAAACACTATAAAATAATTCAAAAAAAAAAATGAACACAGAAAAACTTCATATTTTATTGGCCGACGATGATAAAGACGATCGTTTTCTTTTCCAGGAAGCCCTGAGTGAGTTGCCCCTTGCAACGGAGCTTAAAACCGTACATGATGGCGAGCAGTTAATGGCCTACCTGATGGATAATGCCCAAAATCTTCCTGACGTGTTATTCCTTGATTTAAATATGCCCCGGAAAACAGGATTTGAATGCCTTTCGGAAATTAAGATCACTGACGAGTTAATGCAATTGCCGGTTATTATGTTTTCCACCTCTTACCCGAGAGATATGAATTATGAACAGGACATGATTAAAATGTTATATAAGATCGGCGCTACCGACTACATCCGTAAACCGGCCAATTTTGCAGAATTAAAAGAAGTGATACACAACAGCCTTCTCAAAATCGAAGAACTGATCAAGACGAAATAAAAATTAATTTTCGGAAAGATACGCCACTAATTCTTCGGTGGCCATATCGCTGTTCTTTTTTACCGTAGAAAATAGCTGCTTGATGCTTTCGATATCCTTGCCTTTTGCTGCAAGAGTTTCTATTTCGTTAACCACCTCGCCAATTTTTAAGTCAAGCCCCACGAAAGGAATGGTTGATTTGAGTTTATGTGCCGAAGCTCTTATCATATCAAAATCCACCTCACGTATGCTCGCCTCAAGCATTTCAATTTCCTTCGGATTTTCTTCCAGGAAAACATTTATCATGTTTTTCACAAAACCTTTATCACCTCTTGACAAACCAATCAAATAACCGAGATTAATGGTTTGTTGCGTTTTATTATTTTCAATCATATATAAAGTTTTAGTTCTGTTTCCGTTTAAGGAAAATTGAAAGATTAATGTTATTTATCTATGCAAACAGCGTCAGGAAAAAGAAAACGGGTAAGCAATTCATAAAGTTCGTCTGCTTTTAAAGGCTTTGAAAGATAATCGTTCATTCCGCTTTCAATGCATTTTCCTTTCTCCGATCCGGAAGAGTTACCGGTTGTAGCAATAATGGGGATGTTTAGTTTTAAGACATTCCTGATGTATTCAGTGGCTTCGTATCCATCCATTTCCGGCATCTGGATATCCATTAATATAAGATGGTAAGGATTAGTCTTAAGTAATTCAATGGCTTTTTTCCCATCAGAACATACATCGCAGGAAAAGCCAAAACCTTTCACAAGATGCTCCGCTATTTTTTGATTCAGAAGATTATCTTCGGCAATAAGTATCCTTGTCTTAGTCATCAGCTCTTTGGAAATATTTTTTTCATTACTCATCGGTACAGATACCCTGATAAGTATAAAAAACAATGCCAGACAACAGGCCGGTTCTAAAACCAGCGGTTAAGAGCCTTTTAGTTGGCCTTTTGAACTAAAAACCCTGTATCGCCTTTATAATAACCGTTCAAAAAGTTCACCACATCCTCCCCCGAAGTGTGCATGATAACCTCCGTATCGGGATTAATGGTTTTTATGGAGCGAAGGGTGTCTATTCCACTTTTTCCGTGAATTACATGATCTAAAATCACCACCTGAGTTTCCTTATTGATGTGTTTCAAACAACTCCTGCTATCATAAAAATTGAACACATTAATATTGGAAAATTTCTGGTTTAGATAATGTTTAAGCCCGTTTGCCACTAACGCATTATCAGCGACAATAAAAAGATTTATTTTTTCCATGTGGTATAATTTTGAAGGTTCACCAATTCCACTACAAACATAAAAAGAGGCACCCCGGTTTTGGCCATAATATCGATAAGAGGAGAATATGTATCGCTGGAAGCAATTTTAGATACCCCGGCTTAAAAGTGCGTAAAAGATTCAACACTTTTTTTCCGCTTTAGGCTATACAATATCCCGTATTACCGAATAACAGCCCGCTTGCAGGTAGGTGGCGCTAACTTTGCTTATTATAGTTTATGAATATTTTAGTTATTGACGATGATAAAATGACCAGCCAGGCCTTAACACATAGCCTTGAAGAACTGGGACATAAACCTTTTGTGGCCAATGATGGTGAACACGCCATAACAAAAATCACCAATGGTGAGTACGACCTTGTGATCAGCGATGTGATGATGCCCGGGATTTCGGGATTATCACTCCTGAATGTACTGCGCACGGTTCATTTGTGCTTTACTCCTGTTATAATGATGTCTAGTTTACACAATAGTCCGCTTATTGAAGCATCTCTGAGAGCCGGTGCCAGCGATTTTATTTCAAAACCTGTTACCATTGAGGAACTAGCGGCCAAACTGTCCAAATATGACAAAACAAACCAATGAAACGACTGATTTGGATACTTGCTCTTACGGTTTTCGGCATAAGTATAAAGGGTCAAAACCCCATGGTACAAATGGCGGAAGCGGATGAGCTTTTTACATCTCAGAAATTTGGCCAGGCTTTTTCAATTTATGCTGATCTCTTAAAAACTGACCCTCTGAATGCAAATCTGAATTATAAAATCGGAGCGTGTTATTTAAAATCGCGGTCCCTGAAAACCAAGGCACTACCCTACCTCGAAAAAGCGATTGAATTTTCACCCTCGCTTACGCATGATGCCGAACAAAAAAACACTGACGCACCTGTAATTGCTTATAAACTACTGGGAGATGCTTATTGCATGATCTATAAATTTGACCAGGCAATTGCCGCTTACGAAAAATTTAAATCCATTTCGCAACAAAAAAAAACCGGCGACGCCGAAACGCTCCACACAGTTAACGGCAAAATTGAAACCTGTAAGTTTGGAAAAGAATTAAAGGAACTGGTAGCATTACCGGTAAAGATAACACCTGACAAGCCGGGAAAAAAAATAGATACTTCCTTCAGACACCCCGTAACTACACTTTCACCTGATAAGTCGACAATTACTTTTACATACAAAATTCCGGTTAACAGAATTAAGAAGTCTGACGATGCCAATTTTTTTGAAGAAATCATCGTTAAACCGGATACAATTAAAAAAATCACTGCGAGTGAACCCAGCTCTTACACCCCCACCCCTGACACAGTTATTTACGTAACAACTATTGGGGCATCTGTTGACGGGCAAATTGTTCTTTCTTATAAAAACGAACGAGGTGACGGAAACCTTTACATCACCCGCCTGGTTAACAATGTTTGGTCGCAACCTCTAAAAGTAAATAAAAGCACCAATCCTTACGGATGGGAGCCCAACGAATGCATTTCTCCCGACGGCAATACACTTTATTTTGTAAGCAACAGACCAGGAGGATACGGTGGAAAGGACATCTATAAATGTTCAAGAACCGGTGAAGGCTGGAGCAAAGCAATTAACATGGGTCCCGCTATTAATTCCGCTTATGATGAAGAAGCACCTTTTATTCATCCTGATGGCAGCACATTATTTTTTAGTTCCAACAAAAATAAGCCAAAAGAATATTTTGATAACTACATGACCAGTGTAACCGACAGTAACGTGGGAAAGCCTGTGGCAGTAGGTTACCCGGTAGATAAGAGCGCTGACAATTCTTATTATCAGGTTACAGCAGATAAGAAAAAAATTTCTCCCACTGTTACAGCCGACCGTAAAAAAATAAAACAGCTGCGCGCAGATTCGCTGAAAGATAAAACAGATAAACGTGATAATTTTTTAATCACCTTTATCGACCAGAAAAACATCCCGGTAACTTTATTGAAAGGTAAAATAAATATCAATCAAGAGAAAAATGAAACCGCCCAAATAACCGTAACGGATAACGAAACCGGCACCATTACCGGCCTGTATCATCCCGATTTTAAAAGCGGGTTGTTTTCCTTTATCATCCCATCCGGCAAAAACAACAATATTACTTATTCCTCGGCCGGCTATTTGTTTTATTCTGAAAACAGAACTCTTAACGGGGGGAAGGAATACTTTGAAAGAAACAATTCCATTAATTTACTGCCCCTTGAAAAAGAATCCAAGGTGATTCTTAATAATATTTTCTTTGAAGATGGAAAAGGGGCTCCTTTGAAAACATCACAAACCGAACTCAATACTATTTACCAGCTTTTAGATACACATTCCGGACTTTCCATTCAATTATCAAATACCATTTACTCTGCAGGGAATAAAAAATTTTATAAACGTTTGTCGCTGACCCGCGCCAAAGCGATTAAGGAAAAACTGGTCGCAATGGGAATACAAGAAGAGAGAATAGTTGTTACAGGGTGCAGGAAACCCAAACCGAAAGCAAAAAAACAACCTGTTCCTGTGATGGAATTACCATACCAGCAAATGGAACTTACAATCAGCGATATCAAGTAAAGCACTAACCATAAAAAAACAAAAAAGATGACATCAATTAAATTTGGAACAGATGGATGGCGAGCAATTATTGCTCAGGAGTACACGGTAAATAACGTTGCCAGAGTGGCGGAAGCTACTGCACAATGGCTCCTAAAAAATTCCGATAAACCCTCGGTGGTAATAGGTCACGATCCACGATTCGGCGGAGAGTTGTTTGCCGAGACCACTACCAAAGTGCTAAGCCAGCACGGAATTAAAGTTTACCTTTCAAAAGGGTTCGTATCAACTCCGATGGTATCGTTAGGAACCGTTAGAAAAAAAGCAAGTCTTGGAATCGTTATTACAGCGAGTCACAATCCTCCGTCTTACAATGGATTCAAATTAAAGGGCTCTTACGGCGGACCTTTATTACCTGAAAAAATTGAAGAAATTGAAAAACTTATTTCGGATAAAGTTCCGGCAGGTTTCGAAAAAATTAATCTGAAAGATCTTGAAAGCAAAGGTCTTTTAGAATATACTGATCTTGAGACAATGTACTGTGAACATGTTGAAGCCAACTTTGATCTTGACATGATCCGTAAATCCGGCGTGAGACTTGGCTACGACGCTATGTATGGTGCCGGACAAAATGTTATCCGTCGCTTATTGCCAAATTCTACCTTATTGCATTGCGATAATAACCCATCGTTCAATGGCCAGGCGCCTGAACCAATACACAAAAACTTGAAAGAATTTTCTGACTTAATTAAATCTTCAAAAAAGATTGATATGGGTTTAGCAACCGATGGAGACGCTGACCGCATTGGACTGTATGATAATGAAGGAAACTTTGTGGATTCGCATCACATTATTTTACTATTGATAAAATACCTTCACGAACAAAAAGGAATGACCGGAAAAGTGGTTACAGCGTTTTCCGTAAGTCCCAAAATCGGGAAGATGTGTGCTCATTATAAACTGGAACAACAGGTAACTAAAATCGGATTTAAGCACATTGCCGGGATTATGGTGAACGAAGATGTTTTGATCGGCGGCGAAGAATCGGGAGGAATAGCGATCAAAGGCCATATTCCTGAGCGCGACGGCATCTGGATTGGCCTGACAATTCTTGAATACATGGCAAAAACACAATGTTCGATTCAGGACTTGATTAAAGATGTGTACAAAGTTGTGGGCCCATTTGCCTTTGAACGTTCTGACCTACACCTCCACGAAGAAATAAAAAACAAAATTGTTTACAACTGCGAACAGAACATTTACACGAGTTTTGGCGACTATAAAATTCAGCGCACTGAAAACATGGATGGATACAAATATTTTTTTAATGATGATGAATGGTTCATGATTCGCGCTTCAGGCACCGAGCCTGTCTTGAGGAATTACGCTCAATCGAGTTCACAGCAAAATGCCTTTTTGATTTTGAAGGCCGCTGAAAACACATTGATGAACCATTAAGAAAATCTGTTATTATTCAACCCGCTTTCAAAACACTGGAAGCGGGTTTAAAAACATTTAATTATGAATAAGATTTACGTGTCAGTTATCATCGCATTTTTTGCGTTTGCATTTAAAACCGAACCCAATGGTATGGCAACGGTGTCAAAAGTGTATGTCCAAAAAACAAATGGTATATATCAGCTCATGCGCAATAATGAACCTTACTTTATAAAAGGCGCGGGTGGTTATAAATACTACGACCGGTTAAAGGAGTTGGGCGGCAACTCAGTAAGAGTGTGGAGTACGGACGACGCGAAAAAATACCTGGATAACGCACAGGCGCTTGGCCTCACCGTAACTTTGGGACTTGACATGGGTCATGAACGCAGAGGATTTAATTACAGTGATAAAAAAGCAGTAAAAGAACAATTCGAAAGACTTAAAAAAGAAATCCTCGCTTATAAAGATCATCCCGCCTTATTAATGTGGGGTGTAGGGAACGAAGTAGATCAATTTGCAAAAGATTTTAATGTATGGAACGCGGTAAATGATCTTGCCAAATTCATACATGAAAACGACCCTAATCATCCTACAACCACAATGCTGGCGGGCGTACCGAAACAGCACATTAAAGAAATCATAAAACGCTGTCCTGACATTGATATTTTATCCATTAATGCTTTTAAATGGATTGAACCTGTTAAAAAAGACATTACTGATGCGGGCTGGACTGGGCCCTATTTGATTGGAGAATGGGGAGCCTCCGGCTACTGGGAATCAGATATGGTACCCTGGGGAACTTTTATTGAAGAAACAAGTACAGAAAAAGCCAGGGCCTGTGCTACTCGCTACAAAGTGGGTATAGCAGACAATCAAAGCCGTTGCCTGGGCTCGTATGTATTTTATTGGGGACATAAACAAGCGCGTACGCACACATTATTAAGTTTGTTTACCGATAAAGGCGAAGAAACAGAAGTACTCGATGTGCTTCAACAGATTTGGACAGGCAACGCGCCAAAAAACAGTTCGCCAAAAATAGTTCCGGTGGGAATAGACGATAAACCAACCCATAAAGGTGTTTATCTTACACCTTCAACCGATCACATGGCCTACACAGACGCGACGGATCCTGACAATGATCAGCTTTATTATTATTGGGAAATTTATAAAGAAAGTGCGGAAAAAAAAGAGGGGGGCGATAAAGAAGATAAACCTGAAGCGTTAACCGGATTAATTATTAATGGAAAGGGAAAGGCTTTATCATTTAAATCTCCTGATAAAGAAGGAGCGTATCGGCTGTTCGTAAATGTATACGACGGACACAATCATGTTGCCACCGCAAACGCACCATTTTTTGTAAAAAAATAAACAATTATTTATTACACATAAAAAAACCTCACTCATAAAGTAAGGTTTTTTTATGTTATTTTATAAGGTCATCCATGTATTTCTTTTGGTACTGAGCCCAGGCAGCCAACTTCTGCTGTGCTACTTTCATTTGCTGTGCATCGGTCACAGGATAAAGGTCATGGGCTTCGTAGGGATCTTTTTTTATATTATACACTTCATTCACATTCTTGCTTGTATTGAAAATGTATTTCATGTCCCCTTCGCGATACCCAAATAAATAATCCGACCATGGACAAAAGAAATACGTCCGGTCGGCGTATTTTTTCGTGAACAGGCTGTTTCCCTCCCAGGAATCAGGGACCTGCATTCCGAGGACATTCATTATTGTAGGCGCAACATCCACCGAACCACCCATTCCATCATGTTTTTCACCTTTGAAGGCCGGATTAATTAAAATAAAAGGGATGTGCAGGTTTTCCTCGTAAATTTTTGAAGCGTGTGTAGTTTGTCCGTGCCGGCCGAAAGCTTCACCGTGATCCCCAACTACAACTACTAACGTTGACTCGTACAGGTTATTTTCTTTTAAATGTTCTATTAATTTTCCGAGGATCATGTCGCTGTGATTAACAGCATTGAGATAACGGTTAAAAACCGGATCGTCCACGTTAAAATTTTTTTCCTGACCAGCAGTGTAATAAGGATAATGTGTCTGATACGTCCACATCATGGCCAGGAAAGGCCGCTTGTCTTTATTGACTGTCCATGCCATCAGTTCGTTTGCAGTACATTCATCGTCTGCCCCGTCCAGTGGATCCCATTCGTGATCTTTCTCATCAAATTTGTTATTACAATTTAAAGTTTTACAATCTTTAATTTCCTCAAATTTTCTGTGAGTTAAAAATTCATCTGCCCGCTGAAAACGATTGTCCCCGGAATTAAAAAAAGCAGTGCGGTAACCCTTCTCCTGAAGCACCGATGTAATAGAAGGAATTTTAATATCGGGATGCTCCTGGGTAATGCTTGTATACGAAAGCCAGGGGTAAACAGAAGCTAAAAGACATACCATTGACTTATTAGTGGCCGGGGCGTGTGCATATACATTTTCAAAAACCGTGGCATCAGATAAATATTTTTCCATGCAAGGCGTCACTTTAAATTTCTTATCATAAGGCGTCATGTATTCTGCCGGAGTGGATTCAAGCACAACTAATATTACGTTTTTGATCTTAGAATTAACCTCTTGATTTCTTATGCTATTTTTTTCACGAACCGGGTTAAAAATTAAACTATCCTCTACCGGCATGGAAAAGAACTCAGGAGCGTTCGCAAAAGGGTTGACAGATTCTATAAATGCTGTAACAGGATTAACAAGAAGATCGTAATTGTCGCGGCTTTTATGAGTTGCCCCCGCCATTAACATATAGCCTGCATTGATACAAATGAATAGTGTTACTCCAACCTTTTTTAATCTTAGTCGGGTTGTAACAAGCTCAAGTAAATAGGAAAACGCAGTTCCTATAATCAAACATGCCGCGCAAGTGATAATGATTGCCACAATATAAGCGCCTGAAATATTAGAAGCTATAGCTGCATGGGAGTCGGTGCTATTCAGAAAGCCGGAATAATATAACCAGCGATAGTTAAACGGCTTTCCAATTACTTCAACAACCCGTATATTTAAGATTGCCGCTACAAGACTGATTAAAGAAACGATCAGGAAAGAAATAATCAGGCTTTTTTGTATTCTGGGCGCCTTTCGTGCCAGAAAATTAACAGCAACAAAAAACAATACTATCGAAAAAATATAAATGTGATCATAGAGAGCTACTTTTAAAGCCGGGAGAAGCGTATCAAAAGGGTGATAGTAAAGGTCCCAACTTAATTTCGCGACGGAGGCACGTATCACAACCAAAAAAAGAAACAAAACCAATCCGCCACCTAAAAACATGTTCTGATACGAAGGCCTAACCAATTCTCTTCCCACAACAAATTTTTCTCTCCAGTAAATGAGCGCTAAACCAATGAAACCAAGTAATAACATGGTGCTCCCATAATTTAAAATTGTAAGCTGCTGTTTAGGCCTGACATCTAGTTTTGATTGCAGGATTGTTACATTGTCGTTCAACACTAAAGTATGATAATCTTTAAATGGCGGTGTATTTACATCCCATATATCCGATGGCACTTCTTTCGGACCTTTCGTTATCCAGAACACGTAATCAATCAGCGTATTCGGCTTGACTTTAAAATCGATGGTGAAGAAACCGTTGACACGTTTCATTGGCGTTGAAAGCAAAACGCCTTTCTCGTAAGTTCCTTCGGGCCATAAATTTTTATCTTGCTTACGCCATTGATTAATTCCCCATACAAAATACACTTCGGTTGCATCTTCACATGCATACCGAATCTCTTGCCCGATCAATAAAGTATCCGCGCTGTTTAAGGACCGGATATTACCAAGAAGGGAGAAAAAACAGATCAGAAAATAAAATTTCTTCATTTTACACTGGCTTTTACTTTTATTGGGACTGAAGTTGTAGTTACATTTCCGAAATCGTCGCTCGCATAAAGGTATAATCTGTAATCGGAAGGAAGCTTTGGAATCTCAACCCTTGCTGACCTTCCGCCGTTCATACTTGTAATATTTTCAACGCGTTCAAGAAATTCGTCTTTATGCAGGTACCACTCGTATTTTAAAGACGGCGCTTTTCCTGTACTCGCAATGGCTTCAAAAATATATTCATTACCCGGAGCCATTTGTTCAGGGACATTAATTCTAAATGAAGGTAAAGAAGGAGACGATTTTGCATTTGTCCACAATTCTTTCAAAGCATAGTAGGAAGGTTTCGGGCGACCTTTAAAATCAGTTAATCCAAACCATGTATTACTTCCTTCCATCCTGTCGTGCCAGCAGTATGCGAAGCCGCCAATGTTATAGCCCTTATGGGCAAGAATATATTTACTCCATTGTTCTTTATACCATTCAGATTTCTCAATGTTGTTATCTTCTTCCAGAGAACCGTTTTTAATTTTAGTATAGGCCGGGTCCCAATACCCACGGGGCCCAAACTCAGAAACCAGGTAAGGCCTCAAAGAATCAAAGTGCCATGCCACATGATTTAATTCACTGATCTGTTCCCTGTAATAAGAGTTTATTCCTATTGCATCAATAGAAGGAGCGCCATCACGCAGGGCAACAATCTCACCCGGCAACTGGTACTCCTCGTGTTCAATACAACTAAATACTGCCCTTTCCGGATCAAGTTCATGGATTTTTCTTGCAATAGTTTCAATCATCTTTACATAACTATTCCTTACTGTTATAAGATATGGTTTTGTATAACGGTGTTTTAATAATCCCCATGTTTCATTACCCAGCGACCAGGCCAGTACGGACGAATGATCTTTATACTGAACTACCTTCTCTGTGATGTTTTGGATATACTCATTAACCTTTACAGTATCCTTGTAGTAATCTATTTTTGGATCGAACCAAAAACCATACAGAACCTTTAAATCAAATTCTTTGGCAATATTTAATACATTCCGGTCAAAAATTCCATGATCATATCGCCTGACGGTATTGGCTCCCATTTCTTTTATTTTAGTAAAATCTTTTTCAACCCGCCGACGCGTTAACGGCATATTACCATCCCGCCAGTCATGCGCAGTGTTATAGGCCACACCGCGGATGTAAAACGGTTTGTTGTGTACCATTAATTTAAAATCGCCCGGCTTTCCAGAAATCACGCTGGAATGATAGTTGCTATTTGCAGTGAAATTATAAAAAGGCTCAGTGTTTAAAAGCGGAATTTTATTAAAAGGCTCTTCTTTAAATATTCCTCCAAATATTTTTAAAAGAGCATCGCCAGATAATGCAAAATCAGCAGAATACCACTGCTGAGCAACCTCACCTTGTTTTGTAACATTTATTTTCTTCTTCTGGTTATAGAAAACAAGGCCTTTAATTTCTTTGTATCGTGAAGCTATTTGTTGTGTTGCGTCTGCTAACCACTTTTGCTGATCGGGGCCTCTGACTGTGCCAAATTCATAAATAATAACCGGCTTTTGAAACCCCCCGTTACTGTTTCTGAGCGGCGCATAGAGTTCGCCGAAAGAAAACCAATCGTTATCATTTGTAATGTCACCGTAATTCAAACCGCTAAATCCAATCCAATCAACGAATTTGGGCCCGGGGTAACAGTTTTTTGAGGAAGCATAACGGGGGCTCCAAATCCAGGTGATATTGGAAACGCCCAGGTCGTTAAAAAAAGTATACATATATTGCCACGCGTCAATAAAATCATTGTGCGAATTTCCTCCTTTAATACACCATGAATTGACAGGATCATCAAAGCCAGGAGCAAAATTTAAAAAAACGGGATTTCTGAACTGCCTTATACTTTTCGCGGATCTCTCAAGAAAACGATCATATTTACCGGTAGAAATTAAATTGTAAATCTCGCACGAATCCGTCGTTGCAGGCAGCCAGTTAACAAGAGGAATGGAGTGATGCGAATCAATTTTCTGAAGTTCAGACATCGGAAACTCTGTGAGAGAATCATTCCATATTGTTGTTACCGAGAGGATTTCATTAAAATTATTTGTTGCTTTTTCAAGGGCAATAACAGGATCGATTTGTTGAATCTTTTGTAAGGCCATCCCTTTATAAAAACCTCCGATTTCTTTCGATTTTATTGTTGTTGCTCGTTCTGAATCATCGTCAATATTACTATAGCTGAAAAACAAAAGAGATGTTGCTATTAGTAAAGCTACAGGCCCAATCCTGATCATCCCGTAAATAATATGTTCGGTTTTCACCGCGACATTTCCAATCGCTGAAATTAACCAGTTTACAATAGGGATTCGTTTTACTTTTACACTTGCATTATCAAGCAATTGCTGTTGGCTCATCATAACAATAACCCCCAGCATACCCGCGTTAATTAATGCATAAAAAGCCATTGCAAAACTGTAAGGACACCAGTCAATCGACAATCCATATAGGGTAGATAAAACAGTTATTATTAACACCAGCAGATTGGGCAAACTTAATTTCCAATAGTTCTTATGTTCGTCTTCTTTTGGTGTTGGAATATATGGAACCTTAATATTAAAAATCGTATACACAAACCCGATAATGAAGATCCACCAGGTAGCCAGCCTGAGCACACCTCCGGCCAAATGGAATCCGCGTTCGTGTTCTTCCAGAAGCCATCGTTGCGCAAACATTCTGATCAGCATTGAAATAATGCATAAAGGCAAAAAGAATACCGCAAAATTTCCCAGATTAACTTCCCATGGAACTTCGGCCATTCCAAGTGCCAGTACAGGAATTGCAATATCAATCAAATTTATGAGCCCGAAAAAAAAATACAGAGGGATAGTGAAGTAGTGAATTTTTTGTCGCCATGTGAATTTTTTAAATAATGCCGGATAAGTGCGGAACAATAATTCGAAGGTTCCGCGCGACCATTTTAATTGCTGTTTATAATACGACGACAAAGTAGCAGGAACAAGGCCACGCGTCAGAATTTCAGGAACATAAACGGACTTCCAGCCCTTAGCATGTAACTGCATTGCTGTGTGCATATCTTCAGATAACCCCGCCGCATGTCCCCCAATTGAATCAAGTGAAGATCTCCTGAAAACACAATTCGCACCAATAGCCTGAACCGTACCATAAGTATTCATACACATCATCATTGGTCCATAGAAATGATAGGTTTGCTCCGCGGCTCCTCTGGCAATAATACTCTCGGATTGATTACAATACGCTTGTACGGACTGTACAAACCCGATTGAGGAGTCCTCGAAATAAGCAAGTACTCTGTCTAAAAATTCAGGAATCGGCACATGATCCGGATCAAGGACAACGCAAATTTCGCCGGTAGCTTGCTTCAGCGCGTTATTTATATTCCCTGCTTTTGCATTTATTTTTTCAGCGCGCGTAATATGAATAACACCTAACTGGTCGCACACTTGTTTTAGTTCAGGATCATTTCCTTCGTCACAAAGGTAATTTGTGTGAGGGTAACGAATATTCACCATTGCCTGGAGCGTCTTAATGATCATTTCTTTTGGCTCTCCAGGACACGCGGTGGTTAAAACATCCACCATCCATTTTTTCGTGGAGACCGGAGCAACAGGAACACTTACACTCCAATAGTGATACCACTCATGCAGCATTTTAACGAGTTTAAAACCCAATCCGAATGTGAGTAACCAGAATATTAAGGGATATCCGATATGCTCCGGATCAACAAACCATCCTATAAAAAGAAGCATGGAAAAGAATGCGCAGCAAATCAATATACGTAACGTTATAATGTCGGACTTCTTAGGAGTTCCCACTTTTATAATTCCAAAAGAAGTTGTTTCGCTTGTCATTTTGTGTTCATTGAGTTCCTTTTAAACTGGTTCGGATTATTATAAGTAAATACAAAATTAAAACCAACCGCCGCCTTACCCGCTATCATTCGTTGAAGCAGGTGTTTATCTGGCTTAACAGATGATTGCTTGTGGCGGCAAAAAAAAAGCATCCCGGAGATGGGATGCTTTGTAGCATAAGAAAAATATAGTTTTTAAAAACAGATCGTTAATCCCAAATAACCAGCATACGTTTTACGGGATGCCTTCACCAGAATATTATAAGTATCCGGATTATTTGAAGTATTGGTTGCGCTCATATCCACAAATCCGTAAAACCCTCGGAATCCAAGATCTATGCGGCAGGTGTGGGCCCTATTAAGAGCAATTTCCAAACCAGTACCGTATGCAAAACCTACATCTCCTTGTTTAACAGCCACGGTTGCTTTTAGTGTATCGGCGTTAGCACCACCAATGGTTTTAATACTTGATCCTACGTTAATTCCGAATTGCGGACCAGCTACAAAATTAAGATTCACCGGTAATCGTTTATCCGTGTTTACTGAAAGCATTAAAGGTATATTAATATAACTAACGTCCACCTGACGCTCTAAACCTCTGTCTTTGTATTTCTGAGAAGTCTGGTAATAATTAATTTCTCCCTGAACACCAATGTGCCGGTCAAAATTAAATGCCATCATCACACCATAACCCTGGCTCATGGTTAATTGGCCGTCAACTACATCTCCATTATATGTCCTTAATGCAAGTGATGAAAATGTAGGCATATAACGAATACCGAATTCTCCGCGTCGTAAATCCGGAATATCTTTTTTTGGCTCTTCCATATTTTCTGCGGGAGGTACTGCCGCCACAGTAGCCGGCGGCGGCGGAGTATTGGTTTTAACTGAATCACGGGTATAAGTAGTTTCCCGTGTTGTTTCTTTAACCCTGACCGTGTCAGTTTGCGCGTTTGCAGTTGTGAATAACAGTGCGGATAACGCGACCATTATTGTTGTGATATTTTTTTTCATGATTTTAATTTTTATTTACAATAACGGTTAAAATATTTATGCCAAATTCGATTTAATTTCGCTTTTTATATCTCAAATCGTTAATACATATTTTTTCATCGCCAAAGGCAGAAGAAATTATTCTTATTAATTTGCCTTTAACAAAACAGTCAATAAATTTTTTACCTTACTGTGGTCGGCATTAAGCAAATCGTTATGCCTGAGGAATAATTTACGATGCATGAGGGTTAAATTCTCTTCTTCAAGAGTAAGCGTGTTCTTGTATAGTTCAATTACCGCAGCTTCTTCCTGTTCGCACGATTTGAGCAGGGTAAGGTGATCATTGCACTCCAGGGCCAGTTTAAGATCTAACCAGGCAGCATTAACTACACAAGGATTTTTAACACTCTCAAAGGGCTGGCCGCCGAGTTTATAAACCTCGTCCGACAGTTCTTTTCTGCACACCATACTGGTCTCGGTCAATCTTGTAAACAACACTTTCAGTATTTCCACTTCCGTTTCATCCGCCGCTGACCCGTATCCTTCCAACCGCTCGCTGTTAGCACTAATGAGCTGATTTAGTATTTCCACCGGTTTTTTATCTGTAGCTAACATCCTTCTTATTATTTCTTAGTTAAAAAAAACGACAAATAAATAAATTTATCTGCCGTCATTAATTTCATTGCATTAAATGGGTTATATTATTTGCCTATGACGACTTTTCTAGTTGAAATGCCTTTTTGGGATTCGATCGTGAGAAGATAAACGCCTTGCTGCCTCACTCCTAAATCAATTGTTTTATCCTCCGGCGCACCTGCATATACTACCTGACCCAGCAAGTTAATTAATTTTATTTTTAAAGGAATTCCACTTTCAGAGGTTACGTTTATCAGACCATCTGCTGCAGGGTTGGGATAAACTTTCAAATCATTTTCAAAAGCTACATTATTATTTACGGACGCTACGATGCCGCCCGAGTTGTTCATTTTTACGAACATTACTTTTTGGCCCGGACCATAACTTCTCGCATGTCCAACCGCAATGTAACCGCCATCCCATTCTTTTGCTTTATGGCAATGCTCGTGGTCGGAACCACCGAAATGACGTGTCCACAACGTATCCCCTCCACCGTCTAATTTCAATAACCACATGTCAGGATTTATCCAGCCAAAACTTCTGCTGATAGCGCCAATCATATAGCCTCCGTCTGCAGTGCTGCAAATTGATTTTGGAGTATCTTTAAGAGTACCGCTATATACTTTATTCCAGAGTAAATTTCCACTGGCATCCGTTTTAATAACCCTAACGTCTACATCTCTGGAAGCTGTACTGTCGCGAACAACAAACGTATAACTGCCATCGCTGTTATTTACAACACATACGCCTTCGTCGGCCAAGGCTGTTCCATAAGTCTTTGTCCATAATGTGTCGCCGTTCACATCGGTTCGTACCAGATAAGTATCACCATTCTGTCCGGAACTAAAAGTCTGCCCCGTTAAAATAAATCCACCATCAGAACACTCTTTCGCAGAATTTCCGAATTCCTGGTTAGCTCCGCCGTACTTCTTAGTCCATAATACATTACCTGCCAGATCAATTTTCATTAACATAGCCTGTGAGTTCGGACCAAGATTACTTGAGCCGCAGATAACATAATTGCCATCCGAAGTTTTAATAATTTCGCGGCCTTCTTCGTTCGTGAAACTTCCGATATCCTTTTGCCATAAAAGATTTCCGGATGGATCAATCTTAATCAGATAAACATCCAGGTCTCCACCTCCAAAACTTTGCGTATAGCCGGTGATGAAATAATTGCCGTCAGATGTTTCAACCATGCTATATGCATAGTCAGGCAAACTGCCACCGAATTGTTTTTCCCACAATAAATTTCCGGCGTTATCTGTCTTTACTACATTCAGATCGCAGTCGTTTATTGTGGTATTGTTAGTTGAACCGGCAAGGATATAACCACCATCTGCTGTGGGCAATATATCCCTGGATGTTTTATCGAAGGTGGTTGGATATGTTTTTTGAAAGAAAACCTGACCGTAATAATTTACTGAAAAAGAAAAAATAGAAATAAGAATCAGAAGTTTAAATAAAGTAGAGTTAGCGTTTTTCATGGTTTGTGTTTTTCGAAATATAAAATAAGAAAATCCCGGTTTTTCAGGCCGGGATTGAATTTAATGCTGAACAATTATTTTTTGTTTGTCCACCACCCGGCTTGTTGTTTTGATCTCAACAAAATATATGCCATTGGGTTGTGAAACAAGATCCACATTTATAGATGAAGAAGGCTTGTGAATTACACTAGCCACCTTTTGTCCCATACTGTTATAAGTAGTCACCTCTAATGTTTCATTAGGATAGCGTGATACATCAAGGTTAAAAATGCCATTTGACGGGTTAGGATAAATCGCTATGTTTTCCTTCAGATAATTTTCACGAATACCTTGTGGAGTAGAATTTAATTTTGTTACGAAAGCATCAGTGCGGGTATAATGAGGCACATTAAATCCACTAAACACTCCTCCGTTCAATAAACTACCGGTTGCATAAACATTTCCGGAAGCATCACCAATTACAGAATTACCCGATTCGTAACCTAACGTCTCCAGCGAATCGGCAGGTCCGCCCACTGTAGCGGTCCATAAAAATGAACCCGTATTATCCATCGCGGAGACAAAAATATCTGAACTGTCGGCTGAAGTGACTGACTGTGAACCAAAACTTGCGGTTGATCCGAACTGACCTGTAATGAAAAGATTCGTTCCATCAGTGCCTATTCCTCTTACGCGGTCAATTTGTGACCCACCTGCTCGTTTCACCCACTGCTCGTTTCCTGAAGCATCGTAGCAAGCAACAAAAGCATCGGTAGCTCCGGCAGTGGTCACGTTTTGATTGCCAAAAATTCCATAGCCTACAAATTCTCCCGCTGTGTAAATTTTACCTTGCGAATCCATGGTAATACTCCAGGCCACGTCGTCATAATCACTGCTGCCTCTTTTTATCCATAACATATTCCCGCTTGGATCATATTTTGCGACAAAAGCATCAAAATACCCCGCAGTGCAGGTTAAGGTTGTTTGGGCGTTAAAATAAGCGCTGTTGGAATACATTCCACATATATATACATTTCCTGATGCATCACACTTCACACCTTTCGCTTCATCGCGACCAACACTCCCTGCAGTTTTTACCCATTGAAACACACCGCTTGAATTGTACTTGGCAATAAATATGTCGTGGTTACCTTTTCCATTAACCTGAACGCCATTGAATTTAGTGGTGTCGGTAAAATAACCGCACACATACACGTTTCCGGTATTGTCAGCAGTAATTCCCAATGCTTTTTCACTTCCATACCAGCCCTCACTTTTGGCCCACAATAAGGTTCCGTTGAGATCGTATTTTGAAAGATACAGATCATTATCGCCCACACAGGTTAAAGTAATAGCAGATCCTGGAAAAGTGATCTGGGCGTTCAGACCTTCAATTTCGCCAGCGGTATAAACTGCGGATGACCCATCGCAGTACATCGCATGTGCATAATCTCCCAACGTGCCTCCGCCAGTTTGAACCCACATCAGGCTTCCTGAAGGCGTGTATTTCGCCAGGTAGATATCATGGTTGGTACCGTGATTAGTTACCGTGCTTCCGCTAAAAATGGCATTTAATTCGTATTTACCAGCTACGTACAAATTGCCCGCGTTATCAAGACCAGTTCCGTATCCATAGTCGTAAGCCCAAAGGCCTTCAGCCTTGGCCCATTGAAAATATTGTGCTTGCGAAGAAGCCACAAAAAGATTCAGTAATGTAAAAAGGTATAATTTTTTCATACTTTGTTTTTTTAAATTGTTAATTTATTTCCTACCAAAATTATGCCTGCATTGGTGGGATGTACAGTTTATTCGTTGATCGCCTATTTTAAGAAGTTTAACCTCATTAAATTTAAGCTAGCGTATACCGCTACAATTTCCGGTATCAAAACATGAAGTATTTAAAATCCAATTGGGCTATGCGAAAGGCCGGATTACCGAATTTTACAAAATTTGCAGACCACACGGAATAACTTTGCTTGTAGAAACTTATTACTATGGAAAATTTATCGAACAGCCATGAACCGAGCACAAGTTCTAAAGCTGAAATAATTAATGCCGCGAAATTACAAATAGATGCCGAAAAAAAAATTAGTGATAATGTAATGAGTATCCGTTTAACGCCAGACGGCCTGATCATTAATGACGGACCAGGATCAAAGGCAGACGGGACACATACCGAGGATCAGCTCCCAGGAGTATATTGTCAGGGGATTATGTATTATGATTTAAATAACGTGCATTATATTAATAACACCGGCATGGCAATCCTGATCGATCTCTTAAAGTCTTTGCTTGAAATGGATGTGGCAGTGCAGTTTGTAAACGTAGATGAAAAAATCAAACAGAAAATAAAAGAAATGGGTTTAGAAAATATTATTAACTGCTAAAATTTTTGTCTTGAAAAAAACTTTCTATTTCAACAAATACGCTGACAGAAAGCCCTATCCCGCCATCGCTGAGAATAAATACCGCACACTGTTATTTCAATTTTTCGGAATACTAACGGTTGCCCTGGGTATCGCTTATCTTTCGTGGCGCTGGAAGCATTCACTGAACCCCAACGCCATGGTATTTTCCATTTTACTTGTGATAGCCGAAACACTTAGCTTCATAAGTACGGTAATGATAATTATTAATTTCTGGGCTTATAAAGATCCTGAAAAAAAAGCCCCGGTTCATTATCTCTCAGACATTGAGGATCTACAGGGAAGACCCGACCGCCCACTACGTTTAGATGTATTTATTGCTACCTATAACGAGGATGTAGAATTGGTCCGGTACAGTATTATCGATGCTAAAAAATTAAAGTATCCGCATAACGATGTACAGATTAAAATTTATGTATTGGATGACGGGCGGAGAGATGGGCGCGATCCGGCGAAAGAGAATATGAAAATTGTTGCGCTGGAAGAAGGTGTAGGCTATTTGATTCGTGAACACAATCATGGATATAAGGCAGGCAATCTTAAAAACGCGCTG
The DNA here is from genome assembly GCA_013816895.1 of Bacteroidota bacterium. GTDB lineage: Bacteria > Bacteroidota > Bacteroidia > B-17B0 > Aurantibacillaceae > Aurantibacillus. The sequence goes on along the minus strand of JACDDR010000038.1, from coordinate 2,597 downwards.
GAACATACCAACGGTGATATATTCGCCATCCTAGATGCCGATACGCGGCCTTTCCCGGATTTTCTTGTAAACACTACAGGCTATTTCAGGAACAAAAAAATGGCATGGGTGCAAACACCGCAATGGTTTTACGATACAACCGAAGCTGAGAGCCTGGCGTTTGTTGTAAACAAAAAACTAAAACTAAACGACCCGAAAAATTTTTTCACAAAGCACATAGCTTCAGTGAATAATTTTCTTTTTGGGAAAATTGAAGTAAACGAAGACATTTTCGGAAATGATCCGCGTCTTTTTTACGATGTAATTTTACGGAAACGTAATTTTTATAACGCCGCCTTCTGTTGCGGCGCTGGTTCTGTTCACAGGCGCGAAGCAATCATGAGCCTGGCCGTTAAAGATTTCGCCGAGAAAATTAATCATCTTCGCTCAGACCTGGTAAGCCAGCACAAAAACCGGAAGGAGATTCAGGAAGAGACCACTGCGCTATTTAAAAAAGAAGAAATCATTCCCTTCAAATTCCATGCCTCGGAAGACATATATACTTCCATTATGCTCCATGCTGATAAACTTAATCGCTGGGAAAGCGTTCAACATGCGGGCGTAGAGTGTAAAATGCTTTCCACGCAGGACCTTGACAGCTGGATTAAACAACATCAGCGTTATGCAGAAGGCTCTCTTGACATCGCTTTTAAAGATAATCCTGTTCTGATTAAGGGCTTATCATTAGGCCAACGAATCTGTTATTTTAGCACGATATGGTCTTACTTTGCTCCGTTATGGATTCTGATATTTCTGCTGAGTCCGGTTGTTTTCTTTTTTACACTTGAATTACCTGTTAAGGCTTACAGTTTTGAGTTTTTCAAATATTTTTTACCTTTCCAGATCATCAATACACTCACGATGCTGCTTGGAAGTTGGGGCATTTCCACTAAACGCGGCGATCAATATTATATTTCCAGTTTCTGGTTCATGATCCTTTCCATCATATCTGTGGTACGGGGCAAAAAAGTAAAATTCAACGTGACACCGAAAGGTAAAAGTCTTGCAAAAAACACACCTCATATTTTACCTCATATGATTATTATTGCGCTTACAATAACCGGGATCGCGTTTAATGCGATACTTGTGTACCTGGGGAAACATCCTACTCCTTCAGGATTTGCTGCTAATTCCTTCTGGTGTATTTTTAATATCATTTCATTAAGTATAATGATCCGGGCTGCTAATTGGAAGTCACAGGAGGAAGAAGAGGAAAAAACGGAAGTGATCGCAGAAGCTTCAGAAGGATTAACACAACTCAACGAATTAACCCAATTACAACCCATTAGCAATGAAAAAATATAAATTTATTCTTAAGCCTCTATTTTTTATTTTCAATTTACTATTCGCCACCTGGCTTGTTCTAAAAATTGAAAAAATTCAGCCTTCAGATTTCGGCGAATATAAGTCTATCTTTTATTCCGGTCCCAAACCCAAAATGGTAACAACAGCCGATAAAGATTACCTCAAAAAATTATGCACCGAATACAAAAAAGGCGTTATTGACAGCGTAAGGCTTGAAAAACAACTTGAAAAATTTCTTTCGCCGAAAGAAGAACAATTAACCAGCCGATAGTTAAATTAAAAGATATCATAAAAAAAAGGGAAAGACCGACCCTCTCTTTTTTTATTACTTTATGTTTTGAAATATTATTTATGAGTAAGATGATACTCAACAAGATCGTCGATTGGCGAATGAATAATTTTTCCGGACCTCATGCCATATTCTTTTGCAGTTTGACCTAAAATTTCCCGGAAAATATAACCCGCTGAACCCACACAATTAAACGCGTGCGATTGATATTCAGGGTAACGGGACACCAAATTCCGAAAAAAATCGTTGAATGATTCCCTTACAGTTTCCACAATATATGAATGCTCCTTATGTTTATCGGCAAACATGCAAAAACCGGCAAGAAAACGATTGGGCAAAGGCTTATTATAAATGCAATCGAAAATATCTGAATTTGAAATGTGGTATGTTTCTTCAAAATCTTTCTGAAGATCGACAGGAAGATATCTGCGCATAAAATCCCGCACGATTTTTTTTCCAATATAACTTCCGCTTCCTTCGTCCCCCATCAGATACCCCAGTGAATCGATATTTTTTTCAATTTCACAGCCGTCATACAAACAGGTATTTGATCCGGTGCCAATAATGGCCGCGAATCCTTTTTGGTTGCCTAATAAAGCCCTTGCCGCTGCAAGCATATCGTGTCCCACAGATATTTCAGAATTAATAAAACATCTTGTGAGTGCGTTGGATACAATTGCTGCGTTCCCGTTCGTGGAGCAGCCAGCGCCGTAAAAAAAAACTTTCTTTATTACAGCGGGCTCAAATTCCGGAACAAGTTTTTCTGATAAGGAATGGTATATATTTTCAGAATTTGTAAAGTAAGGATTATAACCAATTGTTTTATACCGGGATTGGTTTGTCTCATCAATCAGCACCCAGTCCGTTTTTGTAGAACCACTATCTGCTATCAGTATCATTAATTTAAAATATTTGTAGTTAACTTAAAACAGGCAACTCACTGATAAGCTCTCCATCACTGGCA
>JACDDR010000037.1 GCA_013816895.1 Bacteroidota bacterium | reverse complement strand
AAGAAATTCTGGATAGTATTCACTATGCAAAGCGAATACAAACGGCGTTAATTACAAATGAAAAGTACATAGAAAGAAAACTAAAAAACCTGATGGGGTAATTTGAAACGAATATTACATATTTATCTGTTGTGCGCTCTCGCCCTAAGCCTGTCTAAGGGTGGTCGTGCACAAACCCCTGAATTAGATTCATTAAAACTCGCACTCAAAAACCTGCCTGCCGGTCAGGCAGGCGCGAAGCACGATACCACTCGTTGCAGTATTTTAAATGAGCTTGCCGAAACGGCGAGTGATGAAGAGTGGCCCGCGTTTAATGATCAGTTAAAATCTGTTGCTGAGAAGAATTTATCTTCTTCCTCCCTGTCTGATTCACAAAAAAAGATCTATTGGAAATACCTTGGAAATGCCTTCAACAATACGGGCTACTTTTACCAAGATCTTGGTCGGGTAAAAGAGGCCCTTGAATATTTTAGCCGTAGTCTAAAAATACGTGAACAGATTGGAGACAAACTGGGAATTGCAGTATCTCTTAACAACATCGGTTTTATATATTACAACCAGGGACAGGTAAAAGGAGCTTTGGATTATTTTGCGCGCAACCTTAAAATATATGAAGAGATTGAGCACAAAAAAGGGATCGCTTATTCCCTCACCAATATAGGGGCTATTTATAAAAGTCTGGGCCGCGTTGAAGAAGCTCTCCGGTTTAATGAACGCAGTCTTAAAATGTATCAGGAGATTGGCGACAAAGGCGGAATTGCTGAGGCCCTGAATAACCTGGGGGTCATTTTTGACATGCAGGGACAAACAAAAAAAGCACTTGAATATTATGGCCGCAGTCTGCAAATAAAAAAAGAGATCGGAAACACAAGGGGAATGGCCACAACTCTTAATAACATGGGAGGTATTTACGATAGACAGGGACTGTTCAAAGAGTCCTTGGATTATTTTAGCCGTAGTCTCAAAATATTTGAAGAGGTTGATGAAAAACATGGGATCGCCAACGCTTTAAATAACATTGGTGGCGTTTATAAAAAGCAAGGAAAGCTACAGGAAGCTTTTCAGAATGCGCATAGGGCTTTGGAACTCTCAAAAGAGTTGGGGTACCCTGATAACATTGAGCGTGCTGCACAACTTATGAGCGAGATATATGAGCAGCAAGGCAAAGGCATGCAGAGTCTTGAGATGTACAAATTGTATGTGCAGATGAGAGATAGTGTAAAAAACAAAGAGAATCTGAAACTGGCATTCCAAAAAGAAGCACAGTATAAGTACGAGAAGCAAAGAGCAGAGGACAGTGTTGCGACAGCGAAAGATATGCAGGTAAAAAACGTACAAATAGAAAAACAACAAACAGAAATTAAAACAAAAAGGAACCAACAGTATTTTTTATTCAGTGGGCTGGGTCTCGTGATAATTTTCACGGGCTTTATGTATAACCGTTTTCGGATCACACGAAAACAAAAAAGTATTATTGAAAAACAGAAAGCCATTGTGGAGAAGCAGAAGCAATTGGTAGAAGAGAAGCAGAAAGAAATTCTGGACAGTATTTATTATGCTCGGAGGATTCAAAGGGCTTTGATCACCGGAGAAAGTTATATCCACAAGCAACTCTACCGCTTAAAAAATGCACCGGATTAGTGAATGAAGGTACGATGCTCCACTTTATTTAATTCATCGTTACTTAAAGATTTAAAATATTCAAAAGTAATTTTTAAGCCTTCGGCCCGGCTTATCTTCGGTTCCCATCCTAAAATTTCTTTAGCTTTTGTAATATCCGGCTGACGTTGTTTAGGGTCATCTTTTGGAAGTGGCAAAGAGATTAACTTTTGCTTTGCTCCGGTAAGCTTTAAAATTTCTTCACCAAATTCTTTAATTGTTATTTCGCTTGGGTTGCCAACGTTTACAGGCAGGTGATAATCGCTCAGCAACAAACGGTAAATTCCTTCCACGAGATCGTCCACGTAACAAAAGCTCCTGGTCTGGCTTCCATCGCCGAACATCGTAAGGTCTTCACCACGCAGAGCCTGGCCTATAAAGGCCGGTAAAACACGGCCGTCATTCAGCCGCATGCGTGGACCATATGTATTAAAAATTCTGATGATTCTGGTTTCAAGACCATGTGCATTGTTATAAGCCATGGTGAGGGCCTCCATAAAGCGCTTGGCTTCATCGTAGCAACCGCGCGGACCAACAGGATTTACATTTCCCCAGTAATCTTCGGTTTGAGGGTGAACATGCGGATCTCCGTAAACCTCACTCGTAGAGGCTACCAGCACCCTTGCCTTTTTTACTTTTGCGAGACCCAGAACATTGTGCGTTCCCAACGATGAAACTTTTAATGTTTGAATCGGAATTTTTAGATAGTCAATTGGTGAAGCGGGAGATGCAAAGTGAAGGATGTAATCAAGTTCACCCGGAACATGTATGAATTTGGAAACATCATGATGGTAAAATTCAAATTCCTTTAGTTTGAAAAGATGTTCAATGTTTTTTAAATCGCCGGTAATAAGGTTATCCATTCCAACAACCCTGTAACCTTCTTTTATAAAACGGTCGCAGAGATGGGATCCTAAAAATCCTGCTGCGCCTGTAATTAAAACTCTTTTCGTCATAGTATAGGAATTTTTAATTTTAGAATTGCTGATTAGAGAAGAAATCTAAAACTCTATAAATATTAAAATCAATAATTAATTTGTTGTTTTTATGCCAATGCAATAATAATCAAATCCCATTTCTTTAATATCGTTATGGTCAAAGATATTTCTTCCGTCAAAAATTACTTTATTGTTTAAGCGCCGTTCAAGCTGATTAAAATCTGGTACCCGGAACTCCGGCCACTCGGTTACAATTAATAGCGCATCGGCGCTGTTTAAGGTGGTGTACATGTCTGCGGCAAATTTAATAGTATCACCCAATATCTTTTGTGCCTCGTGCCTGGCAACAGGGTCGTAAGCAACCACTTTGGCGCCGGCTTTCAATAATTTTTCGATGATCACAAGACTGGGAGCTTCGCGCATATCGTCTGTTTTTGGTTTAAACGATAAACCCCACAATGCAAATGTTTTTCCTTTAAGATCGTTATTAAAATGCGCGTTCACTTTATTAAACAGCACTTCTTTCTGATCGTCGTTTACCTCTTCAACTGCATTTAAAATGCGCATGCTGTATTTGTTTTCTTTCGCGCTTCTAATTAATGCTTTAACATCCTTAGGAAAACAACTTCCTCCGTAACCCACTCCCGGATAAATGAATTTGTTACCAATGCGCCCGTCACTTCCAATGCCTTTTCTTACCATATTAACGTCTGCTCCCATGATCTCACAAAGGTTGGCAATATCGTTCATGAAGCTGATTTTGGTGGCGAGCATGGCGTTTGCAGCGTATTTGGTCATTTCAGCGCTGGCAATATCCATGAAAATAATTGGATGTCCGTTCATTAAAAATGGCTTGTAAAGCTTGCGCATTATTTCTTCGGCAGCGGGGTTGTCGATACCAACTACAATTCTATCAGGCTTCATAAAATCTTCGATGGCCGCGCCCTCTTTTAAAAACTCAGGGTTCGAAGAAATATAGTAATCAATTTTTTCGCCGCGTTTATCCAATTCTTTTTGTAATACAGTTCTTACTTTTTCAGATGTAGTAACAGGTACAGTGGATTTTGTAACTACAACGAGAGGCTTAGTCATATACTGTCCGATAGAGGAGGCAACGCCCAGTACATATTTTAAATCAGCAGAGCCATCTTCATCCGGAGGGGTTCCAACCGCAATGAAAGCCACATCGCAATCCGCTATACTTTCCTGAAGTGAAGTGGAAAAATGCAGACGGTCTTTTTCTACGTTTCTTAAAACCATTTCTTCAAGGCCGGGTTCGTAAATAGGTAGAATTCCTTTTTTAAGATTTTCGATCTTTTTTTCATCAATGTCTACACAGGTAACATTGGCGCCAACTTCACTAAAGCAGGTTCCTGTTACCAATCCAACGTATCCTGTACCTATTACTATGATTTTCATAAAGCTGAGTGAAAATTGATACTTTTAAAATTAAAATGTAAAAATCTTTAAAGATTTATTCTTCAAACTAATTCTAAAACTGTTTTGGTAATGTATGCTAATGTTTCTTCATCGAGTTCTGTATGCATCGGTAATGAAAGAACATTCGCACATAACTTTTCCGTTACAGGAAAACTTCCTTCTTTGAACCTATCGCTTTTATATGCCTTTTGCATGTGTAAAGGAATGGGATAATAAATCATAGCCGGAATCCCTCTCCCGGAAAGCTCTTCGCGCAATTTAGTACGGTCAACGCCATTCAGCAGCACTGTATACTGATGAAATACATGCGTTGAGTTTTTAGCGCGAACCGGCGTTTTAATTTTCGGGTGTCCTGCAAAAGCTTTGTCGTAAAAATCGGCAGCCCTGTTTCGAGCGGCAGCGTACTCATCCAGATGTTTTAATTTTGCATTTAAGACTACAGCCTGTAATGTGTCGAGCCGCGAGTTTACACCAAGCACGTCGTGTATGTACTGAACGCTTTGTCCATGATGCGCGATCATTTTTAATTTTTGGGCCAGGTTACTATCGTTCGTATAAATAGCGCCACCATCGCCGTAACAACCTAAATTTTTACTTGGAAAAAACGACGTGCAGCCAATGTTTCCAATGGTCCCTGCTTTTTGTTTTGTTCCGTCTTTAAAAGTATAATCAGCGCCTATAGCCTGAGCTACATCTTCGATAACATACAGGTTATGTTTTTTCGCGAGGGCCATGATGCGTTCCATATCTGCGCATTGGCCGAATAAATGTACCGGGACAATCGCTTTAGTTTTTGGCGTAATGTTTTTTTCTATGGCTTCTATATCTATATCAAAGGTATCGGGATAAACATCAACAAGAACAGGCGTTAAACCTAAGAGGCCTATTACCTCGGCAGTGGCAACATAGGTAAAACTGGCGGTGATAACTTCATCGCCCGGTTTCAAATCCAGGGCCATCATGGCTATCTGAAGGGCATCGGTTCCGTTGGCGCAAGGAATTACATGTTTTACTTTTAAGTATTTTTCGAGGCTGGCCTGAAATTCTTTAACCTGCGGACCATTAATAAATGCAGTGGTGTTAATCACTTCCTGGATGCCCGCATCCACTTCGGCTTTAATTTTAGCGTACTGACCTTTAAGGTCAACCATTTGTATTTTTTTTTCAGAAACCATTCCGTTATAATTTTAGTAGAAAAGAATGGCCGAATTTACGGAAAAATTGTGGTTCATAGCCCAAAAAAAGGCTTAAGGGCATCCTGGAGCCATATGGGAATAGAAGTAACCCGGCCGGTAGATTTGTCAAGGTACACGAGCGTTACTTTGCCCGTATTTAATAATTCACCCGAAGCATTAAAACATTCGTAATCGAAAACAAGTCTTGCGCCTTTTGGCATTTCTTTAATGCGGGTAATAACGGTTATTTCATCATCATAGTAAGCAGGCTTTTTGTAACTGATAGTGTAATCTACTACGGGCATAAGAATCCCCCTCGTTTCTACCTCCTTATAGCTGAATCCCAGCATTCGCATGGCTTCCACGCGACCTACTTCGTAATACTGTGCATATACTCCATAATATGCATAACCCATCTGGTCGGTTTCACCGTATCTAACCCGTATTTTTGTTTCAGACTTTATCATCGTTCAAATAAACAGCTAACTTCGCAAAGGTAATTTTTATTTCATGATCCGGTTGTTGCTTATAGGCGTAATTGTTCAGTTTTTTTCGACGGGATGTTCAAGGCATTATACAAAGCAAAAGGAAATTTTTAGTCATGTTTCATTAAAAGAGAATGTACCGCAGCCTCTCAGTAATGATTCCATTTATAGATTCAGGCAAAAAGTTGAAAAGGAAACAGGACGCGTAATTGCCGTTACGGAAGGAGCGCTTACAAAGGATGGTGCCGAAAGCACGCTTGGTAATTTTGTTTGCGATGCTTTAAAACAAGCCGCCGGAAAAATATATCCCGCTGAGAAAATTGATGTTGTAATTATTAACCGCGGGGGTCTCAGAATGAGTATTGCGGCCGGGGAAATAAAAGTGGGAACTATTTTTGAGTTGATGCCATTTGAAAACGAAATGGTGCTTATAAAGATGAGCGGAGAGTGTTTACTGAAGTTTGGAAACCTGGTGATAGACCAAAAACATCCTTTCTTTGGATTAAAAGTAAAAATTAAAGACAAGCAGGTTTCAATGACAATGAATGACGGGACGTCGATTGATAAAGAAAAATTTTACACAGTGGAGAGCAGCGATTATCTTGCGCGTGGCAGCGATAATTTTTTGTTTTTAAAAGAGGGAGCAATCGCTAACTCCGGTTTAAAGATAAGAGACGCTATTATCAGGTATTGTGAAAAGACAACAGAAGAAGGCAAACAGATAAAACCCTATACAGATGGGAGAATTGAAATTTCAAAATAGGAGGGATTTTATACGGTATACACTGGGTGCCGCTGCTTTGGCAGGGGGGCTGGATGTGCAGGGAGTCAACAGTCTTTTGCGGGATAAAGGGTTCAGTAAGCTTACTATATTATACACAAACGACCAGCACAGCAGGATAGAGCCGTTTCCGGAAAATGACCCAAAATATCCCGGTGAAGGTGGTTTTGCAAAAAGGGCCGCTCTTATTGAAAAAATACGAAATGAGAATGAAGAAGTTTTACTGCTCGACGCGGGCGATATTTTTCAAGGAACCCCTTATTTTAATTATTTTTCCGGTGAGGTAGAATATAAATTAATGAGCATAATGAAATATGATGCCGTAACTTTTGGCAATCATGATTTTGATCTTGGATCCGAAAATATTTTAAAACAGATGAAGCATGCTTCATTTGATTTTATAAACTGCAATTACGATTTTAAGGATAGTGCTCTGGCGAAAAATAAAAAAATATTTCCCTATAAAATATATAGAAAAGGCAAATTGAAAATAGGTATATTAGGAATTGGAATTGATCTTGAAAATCTGGTAGATAAAAAATATACGGAAGGTGTAAAATACAACGATCCGGTTACAAACGCGAACAAATGGGCGGCAGTTTTAAAACATGACGAAAAATGTGATTACGTTATTTGTTTATCGCATCTGGGTTATAAATATAATGACAGTAAAATTTCGGACGTTTCATTTGCCAGCCAGACAAAAAACATTGACCTGATTATTGGTGGGCATACGCATACATTTTTAGACAAGCCGGATGTTGTTAAAAATTGCGATAACGGCGAGGTTCAGATTACACAAGTGGGTTGGGCAGGTATATGGCTTGGGAAAATTGACATCGAGTTTACATCATATAGTCAAAAAATTCTGCAAAGCAGCGCCGCCCACAAAATTTAACCGCGTATTTCAGGACAAAAGAAAAGATTTTAAACTTCCAAATTTTCATCGAAAATTTTCTGAAATTATTTTTTAGTAAATATTGTTGCAAACACAAATAATCGCATTATATTTACAAACAGGTTACTGTTAATACAATAAAACACACAATATTTTAATTTTTTAGAAACATGATGAAGGAAAAGACTGCCGAGCAAGTATGGAATGGATGCCTCGAAATTGTAAAAGACAATGTTAGTCCGCAAAATTTTAAAACCTGGTTTGAACCGATAAAAGCAATTAAAGTAAATAACAGTGTTTTAACCATACAAGTTCCCTCTCAGTTTTTTTATGAATGGTTAGAAGAACATTACATCACATTAATTAAAAAAGTAATTAAAAAAGAATTAGGTACCGAAGGTCGTTTAGAATATAATATTATTATGGATAATGCTTCAGGTAAAACTGAAACACCAATTACTTTTAAGTTACCGAATATAAATACCAATTTAAAAAATCCATCCGTTTCAATGCCGATTGAAGTTGGCAGTTCAATAAAAAATCCATTCGTTATTCCGGGTCTTAAAAAAGTTCAGGTTGAATCACAATTGAATCCGAATTACAGTTTTGATAATTTTGTTGAAGGTGATTGTAACCGTTTGGCAAGAAGCGCGGGTTTTGCAGTTGCACAAAAACCAGGCGGAAATGCATTTAATCCTTTACTATTATACGGAGGCGTTGGTTTAGGTAAAACGCACTTAGCCCAGGCTATTGGTATTGAAGTAAAAAAGAACTACCCGAACAAAACAGTATTGTATGTTCAGTCAGAAAAATTCATCACACAGTTTATTGAAGCTGTAAAAAATAATAACCACAATGATTTCATCAATTTCTATCAGATGATAGACGTGCTTATCATTGATGATGTACAGTATTTTGCAGGAAAAGATAAAACACAGGATAGTTTCTTCCATATCTTCAATCACCTTCACCAGTTAGGCAAACAGATCATCTTAACCGCTGATCGTCCTCCTGTTGATATCCAGGGAATTGAGCAGCGATTGTTATCACGTTTCAAATGGGGCTTAAGCGCCGATGTTCAGGCTCCGGGTCTTGAAACACGTATCGCAATCCTTGAGAAAAAAGTTTATAACGAAGGAATCCAACTTCCAAAAGAAGTAATTGAATACCTTGCTTACAGTATCACTTCAAACGTTCGTGAACTTGAAGGCGCTTTAATTTCATTATTAGCCCAATCAAGCTTAAACAAAAAAACAATTACTTTAGAACTTGCTAAGGCAATGATCGATAAGTTTGTGAAGAGCACGGCACGTGAAGTATCTATTGATTATATTCAAAAAGTGGTGTGCGATTATTTTGACCTTGCCATTGATACCATGAAATCAAAAACACGGAAACGTGAAGTGGTTCAGGCGCGTCAGATTGCAATGTATTTTGCTAAGAACATGACCAAGTCTTCTTTAGCTACCATAGGAATGCATTGTGGCGGTAAAGATCACGCAACGGTATTGCATGCCTGCCGCACCGTTAATAATTTAATGGATACCGATAAGCGTTTTAAAGCCTATATCGAAGAGCTTGAAAAAAAGATAAGCATCAGCAACTAAATTTTAAAACCCCGGTATTTATCGGGGTTTTTCCTTGTATATCCTTTCCTTTACCTTATAATGTCTTCCGGATGCCGCGGTTTATATAATACCGCGCAGAACGGCGGCCTGAACCTCAAAATGTTATAAGCTGTTTTTGTGCAAAATTTTCTTTGGTTAAACCGAAATTCTCCTTTAGATTTAGTCTTTTAATCAAGAAATCAAGACGATGAACAATATTACTGTTATAGGAAGCGGCACAATGGGAAACGGGATTGCACACACATTTGCGCAATTCGGTTATACAGTTAACCTGGTGGATATAAACGAAGCGGCTTTGCAAAAAGCTATTACAACCATTACAAAAAACCTTGATCGACAGGTTCAGAAAGGCAGCATTACCGAAGATGTAAAAAATTCCACGTTAAAAAATATTACTACCCATACCGATCTCGCAAAAGGAGCAGCTAAGGCCGACCTGGTTGTAGAAGCGGCAAGCGAGAATGTGGATGTGAAATTAAAAATATTCAAACAGCTGGATGAAATTTGTCCCGCTAATACAATTCTTGCAAGTAATACATCTTCCATTTCCATTACACAGATTGCTTCTGTTACAAAACGTCCTGATAAAGTAATCGGCATGCACTTTATGAATCCTGTGCCTGTTATGAAGCTGATTGAGGTTATTCGCGGTTACAGCACATCGGATGAAGTGTGTAAGCTCATCATGGAAACTTCAAAGAAATTAAATAAGGTTCCGGTTGAAGTAAATGATTACCCAGGGTTTGTGGCAAACAAGATCCTGATGCCGATGATCAACGAAGCCATTATTACATTGTATGAAGGTGTAGCCGGCGTTGAAGAAATTGACACAGTAATGAAATTAGGAATGGCACATCCGATGGGACCACTGCAACTGGCAGACTTCATCGGCCTTGATGTTTGTTTAAATATACTGCGTGTGCTGCAGGACGGTTTTGGAAATCCGAAATATGCGCCTTGCCCTTTATTGGTGAATATGGTAATGGCCGGTAATCTGGGCGCTAAATCAGGGAAAGGGTTTTACGATTACAGTACCGGGTCAAAGGAGTTAGTCCTTGCCGACAGGTTCAAAAAAAAAATCGCTTTCAAGCTTGACATGAGCAATAATTAGTGAGCGGTTCCTATAAAAACATATTAACGATAGAATTTCCCAACATTCCAAGTGCTGGGGTCTATTATTTTAATACAAACAGCGGGCTACGATATGAAGTTCGTTTCGGTCGTTTGCAGGATAATATTTTGCATGCCAATATTGTATTCGGAGTTGTAAACGATGAGTTTGAGGGCGAAGAATATGTAACTACAAATAGGGGAGAGGTTTACCAGGTAATGAATACGATTGTTGAAATTGTAAAAAATTACATGAAGGAACATCCTAAAGTAAATGTTTATGAGTTTAATGCCGTAGGAAGAGATGGCGAAGACGAAAGCGCTGAAAACGCGCGAATGGTTTTATATAAAAGATTCTTACCAAAAATATTCGAGCAGGGCTGGAAATTTAAAATTGACGGCAACTTCGCTCTGGTGACAAGGTTATAACCCCAACCAGGTTTTCGCACTTAACCCCAATACTTTCTCTTTTTCTATATCTGAGATTGGCGCTGTTCTTACCAGTTCGCCGGGAATAGCTTCTCCCAAAGGAAAAGGATAATCGCTTCCCTGCATTACTTTATCGGCTCCCACTAAATCAATAACGTATTGTAACAGCTTATGATCACACACATGACTGTCTACCCAAAACTTTCCAAGATAGTCTTTAGGATTGTGAGGATTATCAATCGCTACAAGATCGGGCCTGCAGTCCCATCCATGTTCAATTCTACTGATGGTTGGAAGAAAAGAACCACCACCATGCGCGAAACAAACTTTTAATTTTTTATATTTTTCAAACACACCTCCAAAGATCATACTGCAAATAGCGCGACTGATTTCGGCCGGCATTCCTACCAGCCAGGGCAACCAGTATTTGGTCATGTGTTCCTGCCCCATCATCTGCCAGGGATGTACAAGTATAGCTGCGTTTAAACTTTCACAGGCAGCAAAAAATTCATCGAAACGTTCATCACTTAAATTAATATCGTTTACATTACTTCCAATCTGAACCCCTTTAAATCCGTTTTTCATGCAGCGTTCCAGTTCCTGAACAGCAAGCGCTGTGTCCTGCATGGGTAAGGTAGCAAGACCAATAAATTTATCGGGATGATCACTCACGGTTTTTGCAATATCATCATTTAAAAAACGACTGATCTCAAGAGTATGTTCGGGTTCGGCATCGTAGCTGAACATAACGGGGATCGTACAGATCACCTGCATATCCGCTTTGTGTTCCTCCATTTGACGAATGCGCACTTCAGCGTCCCAGCAGTTTTCGTTTATTTCGCGGAAACGTTTACTTCCCTGCATCATCCAAGCCTTACCCGGTTCATGGTGCTCCAGCTGAATGAAGTTTCCATAGCCAAATTTTTTTGTGTAATCCGGAATGGTTTTCGGAATGATATGCGTATGTGTATCTATTGTGAACATATAAAGCTGCTAATTACGAATATTTACGAATATACTAATCTATACCAATAATCACGACCTTAAGCCACGTGTGATCTATTCTTATATTCGTATAAATTCGTAATTCGTTGAGTTATTTTTTATGCGCGTAAATAATAACGTCCTTTTTAGTTCCCCAATGATATCCTAAATGGAAGGGAAGTTTCTCAACCTTCAAACTGTCTCTCTTAAAGGCCTCCTGTAAAGGTTTCTGTAAACTAAGATAAGGAAAATCACTCACCGGTTTTGTGTATTGTCCGTAAAGTTTTACGTCGAATTTTTTACCTTCTTCAAAATATTTAAAAGGAATGCCCGTGTCGTCCTGTATAACTGCAACAGAGTTTTTAAGAATCAGCTTTCGCATATTACTCATAAAATTGGCGTGCAATAAATAAGATGCGCTTTTAATATAGGTAATGCAGTTTTCGGAATTTTTATTTATGTATTTATAAAAAACTGTAGTGTCGTTAAATTGTTTATTGCTTACATCGTATTTAAAATAGTAAACCGATTTTGCTTTTCCATCCTGTAAAAAATCAACTCTTACTCCAAACGGTTTATGCTCGCTCTCTTTAAAGTCGTAGTCTACTTCACTGATACTGTCCTGTTTGTAACGCACCAGGTATTTAACATCCAGAATGTCGTTACCGGATTTCTTTATAAAAAAAGCGAGAACAGGAAGTAAACCGTTCACTTTCTGGGATTGAAAATCATTCAGCATCTTTCTGGTAATGAAATAACTTTTATCAAAAATATCGCCGAGGGATTTTTTAAAGTCAGCGGAATAGTCGGCTGCATCGCCCGCCTTGAATTTTTTAAGATCAGGAAGTTTGCCAACAGGCTCAAGGCCTAACATTACATATTTATCGGCTTTCGGAAAAAAAGCATGTGCTGTTAAATAATCGGGACCACTAAACGGATAGAACACCATTTTTGTTTCATCGTTTGGTTTCTCAAATTCTTTGCGTCCCCATTTTTGCATGGCAACAAGACGTTTTCTCTCCAATCGCTTCCAGCTGCTGTCGATAAATTTGGAATGGGTAGCCCAGGCAAGAGTATCAAATAAATAATTAAGGTCGCCGGCTTTTCCTTTTTCACCGCAAAGTATAGCGGTGATGTTATTGAACCGGTTATTTGGATCCATATTCCCTGTAGTGATGCCAGTCGGGGCTTCTGTGGTATCCTTTAAAGGTATTATTGCAACATTCGTGTCTGCTTTCTTTTTAGGCTCTTCTTTTTTTGTATCCGCTTGTGGTGTATTGCATCCAATCACCAGGCCAATGCCCACAATCAGGAAGAAGGTTTGTTTAATCATGCGGCAAAAGTAGCTATTTTTGACGGAATTTAAAAGGGTGGAGTTGGTGGCGTTGAACTGATCAAGTAATAATGTTACATGCTCAGATTTTATCCTTCAGATCGATCAGCTTATTCTTAATAGAATGAAGTTTCGCGATTACTTCTGCTGTATTGGAAAGGGTTTGCGTACCGGTGCCTCCCTTTTTTAATTGTTCTTTTGCGCCTTGAATGGTAAAGCCTTTTTGTTTAACCAATTCAACTATTTTGGAAATATAATCAATGTCTTTTTGAGTAAAAGTTCTGTTGCCTTTTTTATTCTTTGAAGGCTTAAGCAATTCAAATTCTTTTTCCCAGAAACGTAAGGTGCTCGCGTTAAGCTCAAACATTTCAGACACCTCGCTTATGGTGAAAAATAATTTTTTTGTTTCTTCTTTTTCTGACACTGACATTAGATTAAAGTTAAGATGAAATACAAGAATGTCAACAGCGAGTTTTCAACAGGTATTTAATTTTAAAAGTATAGAAAATAGCCACGAGTGCCTTTATTGCTGAACTGCAGGGCGGGGGCAGGAAACTTGATAATGTTAATAGCGGAGAAAAGCCCTTTAAGAAACTTGGAACGTGTTCTTATTCTTGTCAAATCAACATCCACGCTCAGGTAAAACCGACGTTCACGGTCGAAGCGTAAAACAGTCCCGTCGGGTTGTTGCACCGTAAAAGAGTTATAGCTGCCGCCAATCATTCCGTATGCGCTGTACCCAAAAGCAATGTTTAACCATTTTGGAAATTTATTTTCTTTCTTGATAAAAGAAGTTGGATTAATGCTAAGCCAGTAGGTTTGGCCGTTGTAATCTTTGAGGATCTGCGTGTAAAAATTTTTACCAAGTAAATCAGGATTGTATTGAGCCAGCCCGCTTTGTCCATAAGAGAATTTCAGTTGAATCCTCTGCTCATTCCACAATGCAGCTTGCGATATAGCGATGGAGGTGCCTAGTACATTTGCCAGTTCATCGCCCCATGAAAACCCCCAGCCCTGACTGTAGCCATCCATAATTTCAATGGCACTCATGTAAGCCAGGCCAATGGTACCGCCGATAAATAATTTTTGTTTCTTATTAAATCCGGCCCATTGAAAACCATTCATCATCAGGCGCGACAATTGGTAATTTGTAAAAACGTGGCCGGCTTTGTCCATTTGCAGCCACTCATTGTTGTCGTTAAAAAAATGAAATTTACCGGTATTATATTGTTTGTACCAGGCTTCGTTCAGATAAAATACAGAGCCTGTTGTTAGAAGTGCAGAAGAGGATAAAAGTATAATTTTGCGCAACTTATAATTTGGTTCAACGGCACGAAAAGCGGAGCGCGAAGGCTTTATAAGAAATTTGCGGTATTCAGTGTGTTTAAAAAGCGAATCGGTGTTTGCAAAAAAAGAGTGGTGAGCAAACATTAAAAAAATAAAGATGCCGGGCAATCTTAAAGACATAAACAAAGATACTTTTTATTCTGATGAATATCGAAGGATTGGGCGCCTGTTAAACAAGCAAATTAAAAATCGTTATAGTCAACGAGGTCTTGTACAGATCTTAAATTCAGATCTTGTTTCTTGAGTTTTTTCGCGTCAACCGGTATCTGAGCGTTTCCGTTTGATATGTTATCATCACCGGTTCCCATGGTATTATTTAAATCCATTGCGTCGTACATGTTTTTGTCCTTGTAATAAGATTTTGTGTTCCCAAACTTGAATACAAGTCCGGCGTTAAAAAAACCGGTAGGCGCCAGCGTTTGGTTATAAAAGAAGTGACGATAAGGTGCGTTTGGTCTGTCCTTATTTGTTTTTTCCGCATAAAACGTAATGTTGTTTTTTGTGCTCAGGCCAAGTGCAAAATAAAAATTAAACCAGGCGTTTACCCTCACGTCTCCCCTAAATCCTGAATTAATTTCATAACGGGTAAAATGAAAAGTACGTTCTCCGCCCGTTAGCGAATCATGATTTGAAAAATTATACATTCCGCCCTGCGGTTTTGTGTAAATGCTCAGGACGAGTTTTTGATTTACGGGTATATTCAGACTCATGCTTCTTGGAAACTGAATGCTCAGGTTAGTTTTATCAAGCCGACCGAATCTTACGCCAATAAAAGGAAGATAATATCGGTTCCCCCACATGAACGATTTGGTGATCCCAATTCGCCAGTTAAAGCGCGCACTTGTATTATGACTGTAAACAATTGTACTGGCTAATCGCACATTGTGTCGTGAAGAAGAATAAGTAACATCACGTGTAACAAAAGGAGCAGCGTCAATAAACCATAATCCTTTTTTTCCGGTGTTAACAATCAACCGTAAGCCCATTCCCGCTTTTACCAGGTTATGCTGTTTGATGCCATCGAACACAGGTTGGAGGCTCATGTAATTGGCAGTAAGAAGAAGGTGGGTGTTCTTTTTTGGTTGTGTACTGTCGTATGTTGGGCGTTCAAATGTTGCCAATGGAGTTATGAGCGAAAAATAAAATTGATTAACCCCGTAACTTTTTAATTTTTTACTAAGGGGATTAACGGTGTCAGGGATTTCCTGGTTGGGCTTGCGGTAAGCATCCAGCACCATAATGGTTTTGAAGTAATGTTTAGGAGTTTTTACTTTCAGACTGTCAAAAGACTCCTGCGCTTCAGTGTGGTGAAGGAATAGGAAAAAAGCGCTGAGGAACATCAGCACTTTAATTATTTGAATTTTTCTTTTCAATTAATCGCTCTTTTCTTTTATACTGTTAATTATTTCCCGTTTAAACTCTTCTTCCGCATTGCGCAGTCTTATGAGTTTTTTTACGCCTATAATGCCTTTAATTTTTTCGCTGTAAGTTTTGTGTAGATCTACTTCGGCCTGTCGGGTTTTCAAATCCAGCTGGTGCAGATCTTCAGCTTCTTTATCATTTAAATTCTCAGGAGCTTTTTTAAAGCTTTGCCTTAAATTTTTCCGAAGCGCTTTTACCTTATCATTATACTCGTTGTATACAGGCCAGAATTTTTCAGATTCATTTTTTGTGAGTTCCAGTTTTTTTTCGATAAAGTTCATACGTAATAACTCCACCTTATCCCTGTCGGCCTGCGCTAATGAAGCGGCCGGGAAGAAAAAAAGAATCAATGGAATTAATATGTTTAAAAGTTTCTTCACGTTATATTTCGTCCAGTAGCTCTTCGGTACTGATATTTTTTAAACTGGTGTCAGCGTCTTTATTGTTCTTTTCAGTTGATTTGTTTTCAAGTTTTTCTTCCAGCTTTTTAGTGTCTACTATTTCGTAAAGCTGTTCATCATCCAGGCGTTCGAGGTTTTTTGTTTTTACAAGATCGGTCTTATCAATGCAGGCCAGTGTACCGCAATCTTTAGAAACAACAGGCGTAAAATAATTATTGTAAATCCACAAACCCAGGGTTAATGCTATCACTGCGGCTGCTGCCGAGTACCGGGTTTTTGCACTAAATAATTTTATAACTCGGGCCGATGGCTGCACAAGTGAAATGATCTTTTCTTCCGAAGTCTTAAAATAACCTTCGCTTACGATAAAAGAATTTTGCTTCGGAATCGAATTTAAAATCGGCAAGTCTGTTTCGGTACCAACATCGCTTAAAACTTTGGCAAGCTCGTTTACTTCGAGGTCTTCAAAATAATCATGTGGAACTGTAAATGCGTTCTGTTTCGAAAGTTTTGAAAGGGCAGGATAGGAAAGCAGTTCAAACTGTATTTCCTTTTTTTCAAAATAGTTTTCGGGAATAACAAAACCGGTTTCTTTTTTGAGTTCAGATAGCTTTATGAATTCTTTATGTTCTTCAAGCCATTCAAATTTATTTAAAATAGATCCGGCAGATTTTTGAAAATAACCTTCCGGCAAACCAAAGTTTCCAGGCTCGTTAAGTGGATTATTATCTTCAAGATCTTTGCTCATGGCTAATTATAGACTCTATTTTATTCTTAAAGTTTAAGCGTTAACTAAAAATTGTTCAACTTTTTTCGCGGCTATGTGATAACTCGCCTTTAAAGCGCCCACCGAGGTTTCCAGGATTTCAGACATTTTTTCATAGGGCGTTTCATCGTAATAGCGCATGTTAAAAACAATACGCTGCTTTTCAGGGAGTGTTAAAATGGCTTGCTGGAGTTTCAACTGTATTTCATCTCCCTTGAAAAAATTATCGCTTTCCAGGCTTTTACTTAACTGGTATTCAAGTGGATGAAGGGATGTAGTGTTTGCTTTTGTTTTCTGGCGCAGCATGGTAAGGGCCTCATTGGTCGCAATCCTGTACATCCAGGTATAGAGCTGGCTTTCCTCCCTGAAATTTTCCAGTCCTTTCCACACCTTAATGAAAGTATTTTGCAGCACATCGTCACTGTCGTCATGATCAATCACAATTTTACGGATATGCCAGTATAGCATTTTCTGGTATTTGCCAATAAGGTGAGTAAGCGCGCTGTTACGCGTTTTCTCGTCCTTAAACAACTCTAAAATCACCTTATCTTCTATCTGTGGCACAGGAAAACTTTGTATTTAGACGTAAAAATAAAGGAAAAGTTTAATTTTGGGCTGTAAATATGGAATTGTGGGATAAAATAAGAAAGTACGAGAGCATGCATATTGTTTTCTGGCTTATAAAAGATACGTGCTGGATGCTGGAACTTAGGTGGATAGGGGCGTTAATGATCTTTCCCACTTTGTCTCTCGCGGTTTATCTTGTTTACAAAACGCTTAAAACGCATGATGTTTATATTAACATTGCAATCTTTTTCTGGATCGCAGCCAATAGTTTCTGGATGATGATGGAATTTTTTAATGAAAATCATTACAAAAATTTTGCGGCTATTCCCTTTGGTCTTGGATTTGCATTTGTTGCCTTGTTTTATTTTAGCGGAGATTCGAAGAGGACGCATACGCCAAATAATTCTTAAACACGGGGCAGGGGCTTTAAACACAGAGGCGCAAAGGAACCCTGTAAAGGTGTTATAAAGCCAGGAGTTCTTTAACCTTTTAATTTTTTGTAATGACTAAAGGAAATTGTTGTTAGGACAATGGCTGGAAGTATAATTACCAAAAAAATGAACTATTCAACTAACACTTTTTTTATCGTCCTTTGCCCTTCGGATATTATTTCCAGAATATAGATACCCTTAGGCTGACCACTTAAATCGATTGTGAGATTCGTATCACTCATACAACTCTTATTCAAAATGAAATTTCCTAATATATCGTAAATGGAAATTTTTGTCTGAGTGCCACTAAAGTGGATATTGAAAACTCCAGAGGATGGATTTGGAAATAGAATAACTGAATTTTCATTGACCTGGTCTGTATTAGTTTTTGTTGTTACTCCGCAATCATATAGTTTGGTTACGAAAATATTAAAACTGGAGGGTGAAGCCAAAGTATAGGTCGAAGTCGTAGGGTCAAAATCACACGCATAACTTGCATATTGACCAGCTATAAAAATTTCTCCGTATTTATTAATCGCAATTGAGTGTCCTTCGTTGAGTCCCGACCCATTACCACTGCCACCCATCGAGCCCGCGCATAAGAAATGGCCTTTCGTATTAAGTTTGCATAAATAAAAATCGTTAAATCCAACGGAGTTCAGTAAGTATGTCCCCGCACCAGGATCAAAATCTGCATTGGTGCTCCTAAAAGAGCCTGTTATATAAATATTATTTGCCAAATCTATCTCTA
This sequence comes from Bacteroidota bacterium, assembly GCA_013816895.1. GTDB lineage: Bacteria > Bacteroidota > Bacteroidia > B-17B0 > Aurantibacillaceae > Aurantibacillus. The sequence goes on along the minus strand of JACDDR010000037.1, from coordinate 16,334 downwards.
GGGCGTTTCCGGCATCGTTGCTTGTTCCGCCCATTTGCTTTATCCAAATAAAGTTACCTGAAGAATCTAATTTAGATACAAAAATATCATTAACTCCCATCGCAACTAAAGTCTGCGTACCTATTCCAGGGTCAAAATCAACTGTATCCATAAAGCACCCGGTAAAAACTATATTTCCAACCCTATCAACAGCTAAAGAATACCCGCTATCGAAAGAGTTACCACCGAACGCCAAAGCCCAAACTAAGTTGCCCGAACTGTTTAATTTATTTAGATAGATATCGTAGTTTCCTTTTGAAGTTAATATATAATTATTTGGACCCGGGTCAAAATCCGCAGAACCTTGAAACCGTCCTGTTGTGTATATATTAAAACTACTGTCAACGGCCATGTCCCAAAGATCTAAGCCACTTGAGACATATTTAACTATATTCTTGGCCCAGATAAAATTTCCAATAGAATCTAATTTACACACATAATTACTATATCCCCCTGGGCTTGTCAAATTGTAAATATTTAAGCCGGGATCAAAGTCAGCCGTACCCGCGAAATCACCAGCAATATAAATTGATCCTTGAGTATCAACCACCAAAGCGGTTGCCCTGTCACTACTGTTACCACCGAATTGTTTCGCCCAAACAAAATTTCCAGCAGGATCTAGTTTTAACAAGAATGCGTCGCCTGAATTTCCTCCAAAAGCTGTCATGTTAAAAACAGACGGCCCTGGATCAAAGTCCGCCGTGCGATAAAAAAAGCCGGCGACGTAAATGTTATCATAACGATCCGATGTAATAGATAAACCCCAGTCACCTGTATCGCCGCCCAGACTTTTTGCCCACAAAAAATTTCCATTAACATCTAATTTGCTTATGAAAATATCGGAAGAGCCAGAGGCTGTTAAAGTAAAAATCCCAGGTCCTGGGTCAAAATCAGCAGTTGAGCCGAAATATCCGGTAGTGATGGCATTATTCTTTGAATCTGTTGTTATTCCCCATGCGGAATCATATCCAGGGCCCCCCATTTGTTTGGCCCATGCAAAGCCTGGCTGTGCATGGGAGGCAAATTTATATAGAAAACATAGTGAAATAAAAAGGTGCTTCATTAACAATGTTTATTTGAAGATAATCTTAAAATTTCGTGCCATTCGTGCCTTCTCGAACAGCATAAAGTCCCGTACCCGGTCAATAATATTTACAAATTCATTCAAATTTGCTTTTGTGCAGGTTTGCAACAAAAAAATTGAAGAAAATGGCTTAATTCCGCTAAATTTAGGGCTCTAAATTACCGGAACACATGATTGAGACCATTCCCTACAAAACCAAACATAAAATACGCATTGTAACCGCCGCTGCTTTATTTGACGGGCACGACGCCGCAATTAACATTATGCGCCGCGTGATGCAAAGTACCGGTGCCGAGATCATACATCTTGGTCACGACCGCAGCGTGCAGGAAATTGTGGATTGCGCTATTCAGGAAGATGCAAATGCCATTGCCATTACAAGCTATCAGGGAGGGCACAACGAATATTTTAAATACATGTTCGATCTTTTAAAAGAACGGGGATGCGGACATATCAAAATTTTCGGCGGCGGTGGAGGAACAATTTTACCATCTGAAATTGAAGAATTACATAAGTATGGTATCACGCGCATTTATCATCCTGACGACGGGCGTTCGCTTGGCCTGCAGGGAATGATCAATGATGTGCTGAAACAAAGTGATTATGCTACCGGCGCAAATTTGAATGGCGAGGCCAAACATCTAGCAGAACGTGATCATAAATCCATTGCGAAATTAATCTCTGCAGCTGAAAATTTTAATGAGGAAAGTAAAAGTGTTTTAGATAAGATCCGCGCGGAGGCAAAAAAATCTTCAACGCCGGTTATTGGAATTACAGGCACCGGAGGCGCAGGGAAATCTTCTTTAGTAGATGAACTGGTTAGAAGGTTTTTAATTGATTTTCCGGACAAACATATTGGAATTGTTTCTGTTGATCCAAGCAAACGAAAAACAGGCGGCGCTTTATTAGGTGACAGGATCCGCATGAACTCTATCCGCAACGAACGTGTGTACATGCGTTCGCTGGCAACACGCCAGAGTAATTTAGCCTTGAGTAAGTACGTTCAGGATGCAATAGATATTATAAAAGTTTCCGGTTTTGATCTTGTAATTATTGAAACGGCTGGTATTGGTCAAAGTGATACAGAGATCATCGAACACAGCAACATGAGTCTGTATATTATGACTCCTGAATTTGGTGCCGCAACTCAGCTCGAAAAAATCGACATGCTTGAGTTTGCAGATATTGTGGCTATCAACAAATTTGATAAGCGTGGCGCACAGGATGCTTTGCGGGATGTAAAGAAACAATACAAACGCAACCATAATCTTTGGGAGATAAAGGATGAAGATATACCGGTGTACGGAACAATCGCATCACAATTCAACGATCCGGGCACGAACAGACTCTACAAGGCTTTGATGGATAAACTGGTTGAAAAAACCAAGTGTAATTTAATATCCGGTTTTAAAATAACCAACGAAATGAGCGAGAAGATCTATATCATTCCGCCAAACCGTACGCGTTATTTAAGTGAAATATCAGAGGCCAGCAGAACTTATGATAAATGGGTGAATGCGCAAAGCGAGATTGCTATTAAGTTACAGAGTATTCGCAATACCATTCAAACGCTTAAGGATTCAAAGATAGACGATAAAGACAGGATCGTAAAAACGCTGGAAGAACAGTCTGAACACATTCGACTGGATCTTGATCCGCGTAATTTAAAAACGCTGGAAACCTTTGCCGATAAAAAGAAAAATTACCAGAACGAATATTACATATTTAAAGTTCGCGACAAGGAAATAAAAATAAAAACACATTACGAAAGTTTATCGCATTCACAGATCCCCAAAGTTTCGGTTCCAAGATATTCGGGTTGGGGCGATATTTTAAGTTGGAGTTTACGCGAAAATTTTCCTGGCGAGTTTCCTTACACAGCGGGTATTTATCCTTTCAAGCGCGAAGGAGAAGATCCAACCAGGATGTTTGCAGGAGAAGGCGGACCAGAAAGAACGAATAAAAGGTTTCACTATGTGAGTCTTGGAATGCCCGCTCATCGCTTGAGTACAGCCTTCGACAGCGTAACACTTTACGGAAATGATCCCGATCATCGTCCGGATATTTACGGAAAGATCGGTAATTCCGGCGTGAGCGTATGTTGTCTTGATGATGCAAAAAAACTATACAGCGGTTTTAATTTAGCGGATCCGAAAACTTCTGTGTCCATGACCATTAACGGTCCGGCTGCCACCATTGCTGCGTTTTTTATGAATGCGGCTATTGATCAGCAATGTGAATTATACATTAAAGAAAATAAATTAGAGAAAGAAATCGATAAAAAAATAGAAGAGATCTTTAAGAAAAAAGGAACAAAACGCCCTTCTTACAATTCAGACAAATTACCGGAGGGCAATAATGGCCTGGGTTTAATGCTACTTGGCGTTACCGGCGACATGGTGTTGCCAAAGGACGTTTACGAAAAAATCAAGATCAGCACCCTTGCGCAGGTTCGCGGAACAGTGCAGGCAGATATTTTGAAAGAAGACCAAGCTCAGAACACCTGTATTTTCAGCACCGAGTTCAGTCTTCGTGTTATGGGAGATGTGCAGCAATATTTTATTGACAATAACATCCGAAATTTTTATTCTGTTTCCATCAGCGGCTATCACATTGCGGAAGCAGGCGCCAATCCTATTTCGCAACTGGCTTTTACTTTATCCAACGGATTTACTTTTGTTGAATATTATTTAAGCCGCGGAATGAATATTAATGATTTCGCGCCAAACTTATCTTTCTTCTTCAGTAATGGAATTGATCCTGAGTACAGCGTAATAGGCCGTGTAGCCCGTCGTATCTGGGCCAAGGCCATGAAGCAAAAATACGGCGGGAACGAAAGGAGTCAGATGCTGAAGTACCATATTCAAACATCAGGACGTTCGCTCCACGCACAGGAAATTGATTTTAATGATATCCGGACTACTCTTCAGGCTTTGTACGCAATTTATGATAATTGCAATTCACTGCATACTAATGCTTATGATGAGGCCATCACAACGCCAACGGAGGAATCGGTTCGCAGGGCAATGGCCATCCAGTTAATTATTAACCGCGAATTAGGTCTTGCCAAGAATGAGAACCCACTGCAGGGAGCTTTTATTATCGAAGAGTTAACTGATCTTGTTGAAGAGGCTGTGTTAAAAGAATTCGACAGCATCACAGAACGCGGTGGCGTGCTCGGCGCTATGGAAACGATGTACCAGAGGAGTAAGATTCAGGAAGAAAGTTTGTATTACGAAACCTTAAAACATAATGGTGAGTATCCGTTAATAGGTGTAAATACATTTCTAAGTTCGAAAGGCAGTCCAACCATGCTGCCCCGCGAAGTGATCCGTTCTACTACGGAAGAAAAAGAAGCACAGATTACAACACGGAACACACTTTGGGAAACCAACAAGGAAAAAAGCGCTCAAGTGCTGAAAGATTTGCAGGAAGCGGCTATCCAGAATAAAAATATGTTCGCAGGGTTAATGGAAGCGGTTAAATATTGTTCCTTAGGTCAGATCACCAATGCCTTGTTTGAAGTAGGGGGGCAGTACCGCAGAAACATGTAGTGTCTTTTTGGGAAAGCGTTTATGAGAATTAAAATCCTTTTATTGAGTTTGCTGGTTTATACGGCTTGCTGGTCACAGAAGCAATCAGGTGATAGTCTAAAAAATTCTGCGATTATTTTCCGACAGGAACTTGACAAACAATATGCTGATTCTCTGCATTCGCCGCTTTCGCAAAACGACCGTAAGAATTTTAAAGGGCATGAATTTTTTCCGTATGACGCTAAACTTTGCGTCACTGCAGAGCTTAAAAGGACTCCAGCGGAAAAGGAATTTAAAATGAAAACGACTACAGATCGCGAACCGTTATATGTGAAGTACGGTGAAATATCTTTCAGAATAAACAATAAAAAGTACAAGCTGAACGTTTATCAGAATATGGATCTGATCAAGCAAGTGGAGTATAAAGATTATCTGTTCCTTCCTTTTAAAGATGTTACTAATGGCAACGAAACTTATGGAGGCGGCAGATATATTGATTTAAGAATACCTTCCGGCACTAAAATTAGTGTTGATTTCAATAAGGCCTATAACCCTTATTGCGCTTACAACCACGGCTATTCCTGTCCTGTGCCCCCGGCCGAAAATAATCTTAAGACGGAAATAAAAGCAGGAATTAAATTCAGGGAATGAGATTTTCATTCTGTATATTTTTTTTTCTTTTTCTAATTACAAGCAATGCAACATGCCAGGATCTTGATTCGTCTGCCTTTGAAAATATTTCTCAAAGAATTAACGATCAAACGTTATTGATAAAATTAAACCCTTCCAATTCAATTGCCTATTCGCGCAGGGCATTTTATAAAAATAAGATAGAAGATTATAAAGGAGCCCTCGAAGACTATACAAAAGCTATTGAAATATCAACCAAAGAACCGGCTAATTATTATTACCGCGGTCTTGTATTTTGCCAGCTGGGACAATATGAAAAAGGAATCTTAGATTTTACCAGAACCATTGTACTCAGGCCCGATCTTTCCGCCACTTATCTTGACAGGGGTATTGCCTATTCCTGCGTTAAGAAACCTGATCTCGCGCTTAAAGATGTTACAAAATACATTACTGCTAATCCTGAAGATAGTCACGGTTATTATAATCGCGGGGATATTTATGAAAAAACAGGAAATACAGAAAAAGCACTTATCGACTTTAATAAAGCGATATCGTTAGATTCAACATTTAATAATGCTTATGTAAAGAGGGGGCACATTTATTTACGTAACAAGCAATATTCGGTGGCGATTTCGGATTACAGCAAGGTTATCGAGGCAGACTCGCTCGACATCCAAAACTATTTTTACAGAGCGAGTGCTTACCGGAAAGCAGGAGAACCTGATAAAGCGGTGGCAGATTATGAAAAAGTAATTACGCTGTTCCCAAACTTTGATAAGGCCATTTTTGAACTCGCTTCAACGTTTGTAGAATTAAAAAATTTTGAAAAAGCTTTACTGCATTATAACCGTTACATAAGTGTGAACCCAAAGGATCGCGGCGCCTATGCTCTGAGGGCAGAGGTGTTTGATGCACTAGGTCAGAAAGAAAACGCCGCGAAGGACCGGTTAAAGGCCAAGACGAAATGAAGTTTTGCATAAGAGTGAGAAAGTTTTTACCGTTTTCCATCTAAATAATTTTTCTATCTTCGTTCAGATTAAATGTTTTTATACCCCTATAAAAATTATGGCGTAAATTTTTTTTTCACGCTGCTTTTCCTGCTGACTTTTCAAGGCAATTTAAAAGCCGATGATGGCGGGAAAATCGATTCTCTTTACAAGATTATAAAGACAAGCACTTCCGACACCGTTAAAATTAACGCGCAGTTGAAAATCGCGGCTATCCTCATGAAAAACGATTCCATAAAAGGAATTCATGAGATGAAGAAAGTATTTTACGCCTTATCCAATATAACCGACAGAAAATATTATTTCAGAACACTTGATAAAATTGGTAAAATTTTTCTTCAGCGGGAAATGACTCAAAAAGCCCGTTATTATTTTGAGACAGGGCTAAACAAGGCCAGGACAGACGGAAACAGGGAATGGCAGGCGCGCTATCTTGCAAGAATTGCAATGGTAATTCAGAGTCTTGATCTTTCCAAACAATGCATCGCCTATTTCGACAGCGCTCTCGCGGTGGCCCGCGGAGGCGAAGAAAAATTGCTTTCTGATATTTTGATGTATAAAGGTCGCGCGCATTACGATATTGGCGAGTATAAGCCAGCCATGGAGCATTACATTGAAGCGCAACGACTTTTTGAAAAGAATAAATGGTGGAATGTTGACTATGGGCATCTTCTGCATTTTATAGGTTCAGTTTTTAAACAGCAGAATTTTTACGATAAAGCCCTTGGATACTATGAAAAAGAATTGGCTCTTGCCCGGCAGATAGATAATAAATCGCTTGAGGCGGAAGCTTTATATCTTTCAGCCGCCATGTATGGAAGCATGGGAAATCTGGATAAGGAACTTGAATATGAAGAAACGGCATTAAAGATGTATCGCGAAGAAAGTAATTATAAAATGCAGGCTCTGATTTTAGGCAATTTATCGAATAATTATGCCGACCGAAAAGACTATAGGAAGGCAATTCAATATTGTGAAAAGGCAATTGAGCTCTATCTTTTAACGGGCCAGTTAAACAACAGGGCTCCCACATATCGTTCGCTGGGCGATTATCATTATAAACTGGGTAACCCTAAACTGGCGCTGGAGTATTATAAAAAAGCCATGGACGCGGCTTTAAAAATTGAAACGAAGCAACTTCTTAACCGCGCTGAAATTACGCAATCGATGGCATTTGCTTATTCAGGACTTGGTGATTTCAAAACAGCATTTAATCTTATACTTGAACATCGTAAATTAAATGACAGCTTAACGAATATCAGCAACAGCGAATATATGCACAGTCTGGAAACACAATATGGTACAGAAAAAAAGGAAAAGGAAATTGCATTGTTGAACGCTGGTAAAAAAATTCATGATGAGGAGATGCTGCGGAAAGAAGCACGTGCAAAAACACTGATCATCATTTGCATTTTAGGATTGATTCTTGCGGGTGTTTCCATTTTTGCATTTCTGAATAAAAGAAAAACAAGCCAGCTTTTAGGGAAACAGGTAAATGAGATCAATTATCAAAACACTATTATCAAGGAAAAAAATAAAGACATTACTGATAGCATTCAATATGCAAAACGACTGCAGGAAGCAGTGTTTCCGGAAGCTGATATCCTCAACAATCATTTTGCTGAATCCTTTGTGTTGTTTCGTCCAAAAGATATTGTAAGCGGCGACTTTTACTGGTTTGAAGAAGTGGAGGACAAGATGTTTGTGATCGTTGGTGATTGTACGGGGCATGGGGTTCCCGGAGCTTTTATGTCGATACTGGGACATAATTTATTAAACCAGGTTATCCTCGAGGAAGGTATTACTGATCCGGGTGGCATTCTTCAAACGCTGGACAAGCGGGTGAGCAACGCCTTAAATAAAAAAGGAAGTAAGAAAGAATATAACGATGGTATGGACATTGCTGTTTGTGTGATCGATAAGAAAAAGAATACGCTTTCGTTTGCAGGCGCTAACAGGCCGCTCATCATAAAACGTGGTGAGGAGCTTATCGAGTTAAAGCCAAATAAGTTTGGCTTGGGTGGCATCGAGGACGACCGTTGCAAATTATTCGGAAAACACGAAAAAGAATTAATGGCGAATGATATACTATACATTTTTTCAGATGGCTATTATGATCAGTTCGGTGGTCCGAATGGAAAAAAATTCAAGTATAAAAATCTGATCGATCGTATTAAAACAATTTCTTCCAAACCTTTGACAGAACAATGCGAGATCCTTTCCAAAACTTTTGAAACCTGGCAGGGTAATCTGGAGCAGCTGGATGATGTTTGTGTGGTTGGTGTGAAAATTTAGGAAGGGGTTTATGCAATCATTAATTATATTAAGAGGCCTTCCCGGTAGCGGCAAATCAACTCTTGCAAAGGAGTTAAGTGAAAACGGAACGTATCCCGTGTTTTCGGTGGATGATTTTTTTAGGGACTCAACTGGTAACTACCATTTCGAATTTGAGAAGAACCATCTTGCGTATAAGCAATGTGAACAAAACACGCGACAAAGCATGAGTGAGGGTACTTCAAAAATTTTTATTGACAATGTGTTCAGTCTTGAGTGGGAAATTGAGCCCTACTTTAAACTGGCCTCAGAATTTAATTATCGCGTATTTGTTCTTACAGTGGAGAACCGCCAGCATTTTAAAAATATCCATGGAATCAACGATGAACAAATAAGAAAAATGGCGGCAAAATACCAGGTTATTCTTTTTTAAGTATCAATGACGTGTTTGAATATTTTTAACTAATAGCTGATAACCAATAATTCCGCGTGTAAATATTTCGCGTATCTTTAGATGTAAATTTTTATTATACCCCTATGAGGAAATTATTAGTCGCGTTTTTATTTACAGGTATTGTTTGCTTCTCACAAACCACTGATGCATCAGGCAAAAGGCAAGGATACTGGAAAAAGAAAGATGAGAAAACAAGTAAACTTCTTTACGAAGGCGAATTCAAAGACGACAAGCCGGTAGGTAAATTCAAATATTATTATGCTAACGATTCGGTTCAGGCCATCATGTATTTTAAAGATGGGGGTAAAATAGCTTATGCGAAGTTGTTTCACCCAACAGGCAAAAGAATGGCCGAGGGTAAATACATTAAAGAGATCAAGGACAGCGTATGGATGTTTTATGATGATAAAGGTGGTCTTATTTCAAAAGACAAATATGTAAACGGAAAAAAAGAAGGAGTAAGTTATGTTTATCTTCCCGATGGTGCTGTAGCAGAAGAACGTAATTTTAAAATGGATGTGCTTCATGGTCCGTTCAAACAGTATTTCGATGGTAAAAAGATAAAAGGCGAGGGTACTTATGTGAACGGTAATTTGGAAGGAAAAGCAACGTATTATTTTCCTTCCGGAATTGAAGTAGCATCCGGCTATTATAAAAACGGAAATAAAAACGGCGCCTGGATCTACAAGGACGACAAAGGGAAAATCAAGGAAAAAGAATACTATAAAAACGGCAAGCTCGCTAACAAAAAGGAAACCGACGAATTCTTCAATAAGAATAAGTCAAAGGAAACCACTCCTTCAGATCCTAAAAAGGGGGAAACTAAAAAAAGTTCCGGCAAAACGGGAAAGTAGTTTAGCTATAAACTAGGAATTTTTTTATTACATTTAATACACTGAAAAGATTATTGTATGTATAAAAATTCATCTCTTGTTATTTTGCCCCTCCTTTTACAACTATTTGTAATAGCACAAACAAACAATGCATCACCGTATTGTCAACCATTGTATTCAATAGTGCCTTGTAATCAGGGTGGTCCTTCCAACAGTCCTTCAGCTTATGTAAATGATAACATTAATTACTTTGTAACAACAGGAGGCATTGTAAATGTCATAAATATGAATTCTGGATGCAACGGAATGGCCAATAATTACATTTATTATTGCAGTCAAAATTTGGAAACCGTTGCCGGTGCTGTTATTACTTGCAGCCTGCAATCCGGCATTAACTTTGGCCAGGGGTTTGCTATTTTCATTGACTGGAACCTTGACAATACATTTCAAAATCCTTCAGAAAAAGTGGCCTCCACTGGTGGGGTTCCTCCCGCCGCCACATGGGCAGTATTAAGTTTTACGGTACCTGCAACGCAGCCAAACGGGGCTTACAGAATGCGTGTGAGGAGTGCTTACGCAACGCCCGGTTCGGTCATCCAGCCATGTTCAAATTACGGCTATGGCGAGTGCGAAGACTACAATGTGTATATAGGAATGAGCCCTCCGGCTGCTTCTACTGTTACTGCCACAGCCAATAATAACTCACCGGTTTGTCCGGGCCAAAACGTAAATTTAACATCAACAACTTCTGGCCCCAATAGCTTTGCCTGGTCGGGGCCGCTAAGCTTTACAAGTAATGTTCAAAATCCAATTCTGGCAAGCGTTACCCCATCTATGGGAGGAACATATTATGTTGCAGTTACCTCCGGTACCTGTCCTGTTCAGTCCGCTACGTATGTATGGGTACAAACATGTACCACTCTGCAAAGCGAAAATAATTTTTCAGATAACATTCGTGTTTACCCTAATCCCTCGCACGATTTTATTTATATCGAGACGCAGGAAAAAATTGATATTACAATTTTCAATTTACAGGGAGAAAGCCTTCTCAGTAAAACTATTACGGCTAATGAAAAACTTGATGTTTCTGCATTTCCCGTTGGTGTGTATTACATCTCCATTAATAATGCAAACCTAAGAAAAACGATAAAAATCACTAAAAACTAAGCGATTAGCCTCCGGCTTACAAAAAAGGCCTAACTTTGCTCTATTAAAAAATCATGAGTAAGCACGGCAAAGTTTTGGTGGCGATGAGTGGCGGGATTGACAGCAGTGTTACTGCCATGATGTTGCATGAACAAGGTTACGACGTGATCGGCATTACCATGAAAACCTGGGACTACGAAAGCTCAGGTTCCAGCAAACGCGAAACAGGCTGCTGTAGTCTGGATAGCATTAACGATGCACGGTCTATGGCCGTTGAATTCGGGTTTCCGCATTACATCCTTGACATCCGCGGTGAGTTTGGAGAGTTTATTATCAATAATTTTGTTGAAGAGTATCTTGCCGGCAGAACACCGAACCCTTGTGTGCTTTGTAACACCCACATAAAATGGGATGCGCTTCTCAAAAGGGCCAATATGCTTGATTGCGAATTTATAGCAACAGGTCATTATGCTCAGCTGCGCGAAGAAAATAACCGTAAAATAATTTTTAAGGGTGTTGATCAAACCAAGGATCAAACTTACGTGCTCTGGGGGCTTGATCAGGAGTGTCTTAAACGAACCATGTTTCCTTTAGGTGGATTTAAGAAAACGGAAATTAAACAAATGGCGAAGGATGCCGGGTTCTACGAACTGGCAAATAAAAGCGAAAGCTACGACATCTGTTTTGTGCCCGATAACGATTACCGTTCATTTTTAAAACATCGTCTGCCGCATCTTGAAAAGGAAGTGGACGGAGGTGATTTTATTTTTAAGGGAAAAAAAGTAGGTAAACACAAAGGCTATCCTTTTTTTACGGTAGGGCAACGGAAAGGTCTTGAAATTGCGTTGGGTGCGCCGGTTTTTGTAAAAGAAATTATTCCGGAAACCAATACCGTTATTTTAGGCGATAAAGAAGATCTTGAAGAAAATCATTTGCAGGTACGTGATTTTAACATCAGTAAATATGATAAGTTGCCGGATGATTTTATCGGGCTTACAAAAATCAGGTACAAAGATGCCGGTACTCTGGCGACCATAAATACCATTGATAACAAACTCGATGTTATTTTTCACTCGCCCGTTTCAGGCGTTGCTCCTGGCCAAAGTGCTGTTATTTACGAGGGGGATGACCTTGTTGGCGGGGGTTTCATTGATCGCAAGAAACTTCTTTTTTAGTTTTGTTTTCCCACATCAGAAGTTGAATAAACGGTAGATAATAGCGTTTGTTTATTACCATTATTCTGTTAAATTTACCATTCTAAAACAACCAGATTCTTATGAAAAAAGCTTACATTTTTCCTGGTCAGGGCTCTCAGTTTCCCGGCATGGGAAAAGACCTTTATGAGGGCAATTCTTTAGCAAAAGACTTATTTGAAAAAGCAAACGATATTTTAGGGTTCCGAATTACCGATACTATGTTCAAAGGAACGGAAGAAGAACTGAAGCAAACGCGCATTACGCAGCCGGCTATATTTTTACATTCTGTTATTTTAGCGGCCACAAAAGGAGAGAGTTTTCATCCCGATATGGTAGCGGGCCATTCCCTGGGAGAATTTTCGGCGCTTGTAGCCAACAAAGCACTTGCGTTTGAAAATGCATTAACGCTGGTTTATAAACGCGCAATGGCCATGCAAAAAGCCTGTGAAATTAATCCCAGCACCATGGCGGCCATATTAAATTTAGATGATAAAGTGGTGGAAGATATTTGCGCCGAGATTACAAACTCGGGAAACGTGGTTGTTGCGGCAAATTATAATTGTCCCGGCCAGCTTGTTATTTCAGGAAGTATTGAGGGAGTAAACATTGCCTGCGAGAAATTAAAAGCTGCGGGTGCAAAGCGTGCGCTGGTGCTTCCTGTGGGAGGCGCTTTTCATTCTCCTTTAATGGAGCCCGCCCGCATAGAACTGGAAGCTGCAATTAATTCAACTGAATTTAATAATCCGATTTGTCCCGTATATCAAAATGTTACGGCTCATGCTGTTTCAGATCCTTCAGAAATAAAAAGAAATTTAATAGCACAGTTGACGGCACCGGTAAAGTGGACTCAAAGTATTCAGCAAATGGTAAACGATGGTGCAACACAATTTATTGAAGTAGGGCCCGGCAAAGTGCTTCAGGGGCTGGTGAAGAAGATCAGCTCAGGAGCAGAAGCGTTAAGCGTTTAAAAATAGACCAGCATGAAGAGAATCATTATTGTATTTGCTATTTTAATTTCCGTAAAAAGCCAGGCGCAGTTTTTTCGCGGCTTCGGAATTTTTGGCGCGGGTACCGAATCCATGAACCATTATGTAAATACAGACGCAAATAAACGCGACTGGGATACAGACAATTTATTTTCATATAATCCAAGTTATTATTATCCGCAGAACACAATCTCACGCGAATATTTCAACTGGGGCGCAGGACTCTTTGCAGAGTTTGGAGGGGATTACGGCCGCTGGCAAACTGAATTTGAGTACACGCACAAGGGGGCTAAAATCAGGGAGCTGCTTGAGCCTTTTAATGGAATTAGGGACGATGCTTACAGCACGAATAAGTATACGTACATCCAATGGAACAATTACCTGAAATATTATGGTCCTTTTGGGTTATCGCCAAATATTTACCTGATGCCCGGCGTAAGACTTGAATATTTATTCAGCAGCAGTACTTCGGTGTATCAGCCTTACAGCACATTTCCAAAATTCTGGTTCAGCGGCAATTTAGGGTTGGGATATGAATTTCCGATTCTGAAAAAAATAAATGCTTTTGTTGAATATCATTGGAACCCGGATATTATCTATCATAAAAGTGACCAGGTTAAAGTGCGGAACAGAACTTTTGAATTAAGGGCTGGTTTGGTTTACAGGCCGAAGAAAAAGAGTATTGATGATTGTAATGCCCCAAGATATAAAGGCCCGGCTTATTAATTTTAAATGAAAGAATAGTTTATGGTAATGACCAAAGATGTTTTATTTTCTTTAACCAAAGGAGCTTTCGCGCCTCAGGAAGAAATGCTGGAAGTATCACGAAAAAAAGGCAAACTTTTTATTGGTATCCCAAAAGAAATAGCCTTCCAGGAAAACCGTGTGGCGCTTGTGCCAGACGCTGTGGCGCTGCTTGTGAACAACGGGCACAAGGTGGTGATAGAAGCTGGTGCCGGTAAAGGCGCTAACTTTGATGATACCGATTACAGTGAGGCCGGAGCCGAAGTGGTGTATTCCGCTGCCGAAGTTTACAAAGCAGATTGCATTTTTAAAATTGCGCCCCCAACCATTGAAGAAGTGGAACTCATGCAGCCAAAGCAAACACTTTTTAGCGCATTGCAACTTACGGTGCAGCCACAGGATTTTCTTAAAAAATTAATTTCTAAAAAATTAAACTGTGTTGCTTTTGATTTAATTATTGATGATGCGGGAATATTTCCTGTTATCAGGGCAATGGGCGAAATTGCCGGAGGCGCAAGTATTCTTATTGCCGCCGAACTTTTGAGCAACGTAAATAATGGTGTGGGTGCTATACTTGGAGGTATCAGCGGAATATCTCCAACAGAGGTGATCATTATCGGCGCAGGAACAGTGGGCGAGTTTGCCGCACGTGCCGCTATTGGTTTAGGTGCAACCGTAAAGGTATTCGACAATTCAACTTCGCGATTAAGAAGATTACAAAATCAATTAGGAGCAAGGGTGTTTACTTCGGTAATAGTTCCTAAGGTTCTTGAAAAACACTTGCGTTCCGCGGATGTGGCCATCGGGGCTTTGCGGGCTACCAAAGGGCGTACGCCTTGTGTGGTAACTGAAAACATGGTGAGTGAAATGAAAACCGGAAGTGTTATCATTGATGTGAGTATTGACCAGGGTGGTGTGTTTGAAACATCGGAGGTTACAAATCATACAAAGCCGGTATTCAGGAAGCATGGGGTCATTCATTATTGCGTACCTAACATTAACAGCCGCGTGGCACGTACCGCATCGTATGCCTTAAGCAATATCTTTTCACAGATCATTATCAACATGGGTGATGAAGGAGGCTTTGACAGTGTTGTACGTAAAGATCCGGGATTAAGAAACGGTGTTTATATATACAATGGTATCTTAACCAACCAGTATTTAGGCGAAGCTTTTAATCTTCCATTCAAGGATATTAATCTGCTGATGGCGGCCATCTAATTTAAGCTGCATTTTCAGCGTATTTTCTTATTATCGTCAACCCTGAAAAAATTTCAATTTCTGTAAGGGGGTTAAATAATTCATGTTTAAAAGAGTTATAACTGACAATTCAGCGCGCCTTGTCACGGGCATGTTTTTTTAGGTAATTAAGATAAATGCCTGTAAAGTATAAAGCAGTTTCATTATGAAAAAAGTTAAGGGAAAAATTATCCTTGTAGACGATGAATCTTATGAGGAAGATTTTCTGAAAAAGGCTTTAAGTAAGAAAGACTGGAATATTGAGATCGAATATATCAGCAATGTGGATGACGCACTGGAACATTTGAAAAAAATGCTGATGAAGTATTCCTCATAATTTCGGACCTGGAGATGCCCAAAAGAAACGGTATGGATTTTAAAAGAATAATTGATGCTGATGAGTACTTAAGTCAAAAATCCATTCCATTTATATTTGTGAGCAATGCTATGAACAGGGAAACAGTTATTGAAGCATACAAATGTCATGTGCAGGGATATTTTGAAAAACCAATGACACCCATAGAACAATCTGAAATGTTTGAAAAAATAGTGCAGTATTGGATAACATGCATTCATCCTAATAAGGACGATCTGCCTGAAAACCCAAATTAGTGTAAAGCCTGGCTTGAAAAGTAAAGGCCTGTTACCTCAAGTCATTTATTGATATGCTCCTTGTACAGCCGCCTGGTTTACTATTGAGTCAATTTTAATGGATAAGTAAGCCGCTATATACATTCCAAAAACACAAAACCCGCGAATTTCTCCGCGGGTTTTTATTTGAATTTATTTTAAAGCTTTTCTGACTATGCTTTTCCTAACTGGAACAGCATTTTTTCGTGCGACCATAGTGCACCAACAAAAGTTCCTTTATTATGGTAGGGAAGATTATATTCGGCCGCGGTCTTCTTTACAATTTCAGAGATTTTGCCATAATGAACGTGACAAATGGTAGGGAAAAGATGGTGTTCTACCTGATGGTTCAAACCGCCTACCATCCATGTAAATAAACTGTCGCGCGTTGCAAAGTTCATTGTGGTGCGCATTTGATGAACAGCCCAATCGTTTTCAAGGTTTCCTTCAGCGGAAGGTAACGGGAATTCAGTTTCAGCCGCAACGTGAGCGGGTTGAAATATTGCCGCTAACACAAATCCGGCGATATAATGAATAAC
>JACDDR010000168.1:2168-5665 GCA_013816895.1 Bacteroidota bacterium | reverse complement strand
GAACTGGTCGGCAAAACCATCGGTAAATAAATAAACAGTATCTCCCTTTTGAAGTTCAAATCTGTTGTTGGTAAAGGGCTTAACTTCTGTTTCCATTGCAGCGGTTAAAGGTTGTTTATCGGCCTTCAGCAAAATCAATTCTTTATTACGGATAATGTAAATAGGGTTATTTGCCCCTGCGTACTCCAGTCTCCTTCCTTCAAAATCAATGCAGCAAAGCGCTATGTCCATCCCGTCTCGTAATGGGGCATCCTCGGTATTTTTATTTAGACTCTTTTTTAATTCTGCATTTACAAAATCAAGTGCATAGGCCGCGGAGTTTACCGAAAGATTGCTTAATGTTTGATTCAGCAAGGTATTTCCGATGATGCTCATAAACGCGCCCGGAACACCATGGCCCGTGCAATCTACAGCGGCAACCACCAGAATGCTGGTTCCCGCTTTATAATTATAACCATTGTGAGCATGCAGATCTTCTTTAATTATATAATTTGTAAACCAATAAAAATCTCCGCTTACTACATCTCTTGGCTGAAAAAATATAAAAGAATCGGGAGCATATTCTTTTAGCTTTTCTTTTTCAATAAAAATCGAACGTTGAATACGTTTAGAGTATTCGATACTATCAGTAATATCTTTGCTTTTTTCGTCAATAATTCTACGCTGTTCGTTTATTTCCTGCTCAAGGCGGATACGTTCTGTGATGTCGCGCGCATAGATCACAATCGCCGGGCGGCCCGCGAACGGTGCTACTTTTGCAGAACATTCCACCGGAATTAATCTGCCTGATTTTGTCCTGAAAGGAATATCTTTATAAATCATTCCGCCTTTTTCCCAAACATCAGCTACCAGGCGCGAGCTTTTTTCAAGATACTCTTTTGGATGAAGGTCAAATAAGGAAAGTTTTTCGAGCTCCCCCTTACTATATTCCAACAACTTTGCTGCGCTTGGATTACTCTGGTGAATTTTGCCATCCACAATATCAATCACCAGTATTGAATCATTTGCCTGATCAATAATACTCTCGTAATTATTCAGCTGCTTTTTAAGAGAGGCAATCGTTTCTTTGCTTTCTGTGTTTTGAGTGGCGGGCTCAGAAGACCCACCGGTGCTTGCAGACAATTCTTTACCCTCAGCATTTTGCTTATCAAAACGCGCGTCTAATCCTTCAATGATTGGAAATATTAAAGAAGGATTTAAAAACTCACCCTCTTTATCCGGGCGCGAAACGTATCTTACCGTTCCATTCTTATCAATTAAAAAAGAAGCAGGCAACGGAATACCTTCCTCATATTTTTCGGCGAAATCGTTATCGTATTCCTTCAGCTGAACGCCATACACCATGGCTGTTTTCTGTTTTTCATCCGACAGAACTTTAAAATCCAATCCAAGTTTTTCAACCATCCCTCTGTTAACGCCAATGGGGTCAGGGCCAATGGCCATAACAAGAATATTTTTTGATTTAAACCTTTCGTTATTTTTTTCATACGTCCGAAGCATCATGTGACAGCCGGGACACCAGTCCCCACGGACAAAAATAATAAGCAGATGACGTTTACCTTTAAAATCTGAAAGCCTCACTAAATTTCCATCCTGGTCCGGCAAAGCAAATTCTGTTGCAGGCTGACCGATCTTTACTCGATAACCACCTTCGGCATGTGAAAGAAGTTGTTTCTTATCTTTTATGATTCCCCAGGCAAGAATAGCACTGAATAAAATAACAGGCGCCGGGAAAGCCCATGCCTGCCAAGCGTAAGCACCTGTTAGATTTCCGCACACATAAAAAACAAGAGCAACTACAAAAGCAAAAGGCTCAAACCATGCGTAACCTGTGTGCGTGAAAAATCTGAAAAACACAATGCGCAAGATAGACGCGGCGGCTCCCGTAAAAAGTGAAAGCATGATGAACGGAACAACTCTGAAAGGCGCTTCAATGGCAATACCAATAAGTAGTGCGGAGCAGAACACAGCGCCAAACTGATACCAGCTCGTATATTTTGAAACCTCACGGATCGCGGAAAAATAAGCGATAAGCGAAAGGATAGACGACAACATACTGTATCCCAACGCCAAACAGGCAATAGAGGCTGCGTTCAACAGAACGGATAGTGTGGTACTTACATGAATGTTTTTCACTCTTGTTTATTTCTGTGCAATCTGCGAATCCGATAGCTATCAGATCTGCGGCTGTTTAGTAATCCTGAATAAATATAGGATTAATGCGCGCGGATTTCAACCAATTACACTTCATTAACATCTATATTTTAATCCCCACCACCAGAACATCATCGGTTTGCTCTTCTTCCTGTTTCCAGTTATTAAAAGAATAGTCCAGAAACGACTCCTGTTCCTCCAGTGGCATCTCGCTGGCAATTTTCAGCATCTCCTTAAAGTTGCGTCTGTTGAGCTTTTTGTTGTTTTCTCCACCGAACTGATCCAGAAATCCATCCGTAAACAGATACAGGTTATCACCGGGCTGCAACAGTATTACATGCTCTTCAAATATTTTATCCACGTCGTTATAAAATCCAAGAGGATAACGGCTTGCTTTCAATTCGATGATTTGTTCTTTTCTTACAATAATCATAGGTCTGAAAGCGCCGGCAAAGTGCAACCGATTTGTTTTTTTACTGATGCTAATTATTGCGACATCCATGCCATCGCTGCTCAGCTCGGTTCCATAAGAATTTATACACTTGAACAATTCTTTATCCAGTTCATATAAAATTTGAGAAACTGCTTTTGCTTTTTTATTCAGCAGTACTTCCTTGATTATGGAATTGGCCACCATGCTCATCATCGCGCCCGGGACCCCATGTCCCGTACAATCCACCACAAAAGCATAACGGTTATCGTTATCCTGGTAAAAGAAATAAAAATCGCCGCTGACTATATCCTTAGGTTTATACAGTACAAAATTGTGATTGAACACCGAGTTAATATATTCTTTCGACTGAAGACTGTTTTGCTGGATCCGCTGAGCATAAAAAATACTGTCTTTTATTTCTTTATGCTGTTGCAGAAGCTGCACGTTGCGGTCAAGCAATTGTTTTTCCTGCTGTTTTTTGTCGGTAACATCATAGCCAATACCAATGATCTGCTCCTCATTTAAATACGAAACATTCCACCGGATCCATTTTTGTCCGCCGTAAGATGTTTTCAATAAATGTTCAAACGTTTCAACCGAGGCTGAACTACGGCGCATTACAGCCAGTATTTTGTTTTTAGTGCGTTCGCCTTCAGGTTTCGAGAAACGTGTAATATCCCACCAGTTGCTGCCAATGAGTTCATTATTATCGTACCCTAAAAGCTGACAGGCTGATTTACTCACGTACTCAGCGTTTCCGCTGCTGTTTAAAACAACGACCAAAGCGTTTAATTTTTCCAGGATCTGTTCCTGTATGTCGAATTCCACCATAACGGCTTAAATTTTTTGTGTAAATAAAAAGAAAGAAAAAAGGACCTTTATCCGCGAGGGGATTAGCGCATACTAATAT
>JACDDR010000168.1:0-2158 GCA_013816895.1 Bacteroidota bacterium | reverse complement strand
CATGTTGCACATGCGGTGATATCGGCAAATTGTGTGTGAAAAGAATTTCATACGCTCGAACAAATGTACTTGTATTTTTTATTTAATCAAATTTGTTTTACACTTTTGCAGTATTAATTATTTTAATCAAAACTACCATGCCTGTCATACTGCCTGTTAATGGCCTTTCGCCGCAATTTGGAGAAAATTGTTTTATTGCACCCAACGCTACCATTGTGGGCGACGTAATAATAGGAAACGATTGCAGCATCTGGTTCAACGCAGTTGTACGTGGCGATGTGAACAGCATTCGTATTGGCAACAAGGTAAACATACAGGACGGAGCAGTGATACATTGCACCTATCAAAAAACAAAAGTTCACCTTGGCAATAACGTTTCAATAGGACACAATGCCATTGTACATGGCTGCAAAGTAAATGATAACGTGCTGATAGGAATGGGTGCCATCATAATGGATAATTGTGAAATAGGCAGTAACACCATTATAGCGGCTGGTGCAGTAGTTACAGAAGGTACAGTGGTTCCGCCGGGATGCATTTTCGCAGGCGTACCCGCTAAAAAAGTTAAAGATATTTCACAGGAATTAATTAGCGGAGAGATCGACAGGATTGCAAATAATTACCTGATGTACAGCAGCTGGTTTAAATAAACGCCATCTTCTGCAATAATTTTTCTTTAACGCCGTTTTTAAAAAAAGTTTTGCAGAAAAAATTTTAAACCTACATATCATGAGAAACCTGATCCTTCTTCTGGTGTTCTTTTCAATTGGCATCATCCGTTCACAAACCTTTACCTATTACAAGGTTGGCCAGAATTTTAAAACGAACGATAATGCCTGCCTGGTTATTAAAAAAGATTTACGTTTACTTTTGTATGCCGACAAGCTCGACGATTACCAGGATGTAAAAGCAATTAAGCTGATAGGATTTACCGGCGAAGACATTGATATGGATAGTCTCCTTACAGCTTTGAACGGCTTCACGAAGATCCGCACGCTTATCTTCGAAAACTGTGACCTCAACTTAATCACAGAGCCGCTGGCAGTGTTCAGTCAACTGGATGAGATCATCATTCTCAAAAAATGTTCTTTCACCGAAAACATGTTCTTTCCTTTACTCAAAGAAAATCCGGTTACTCATCTCCGTATCACCAAGGCCGATCCTTCATTGATAACCGACAGTATGAAGCTCCTGCGCGCTCTCAGGTTTGTTTCCCTCAGCAACAACAGCAGCTTTTCAATGCCCAATCGCCTGAACGTATTGCAACTACTGGTGGATGGAAATGAGAAAAAAATAAACATGGAGTACTGCGGCAATTTTTATAAAAAAGATTCGAAAGTTTCCGCCGCGGTAACTGCAAAAAAAATAACCGCAAAACCTCTGGTCCAATTTGACTGCATAAAACAACCAATTCCCGGAATCAAAATTAATGATACTGTTTATTCTTTAAACGATTCCGCTAATTCCGCGTTCGTTTACAAGTCGGGAACACGATTACAAATTCCTGCGGGCAGTTTTTTAAATACAGATGGTTCGCCATATACCGGAAAAGTAAATTTGTTTTACAGGGAATTACGAACGCCGGTGGAGATCATGCTTTCCGGAATTCCGATGACCAACAAAGATGGCGACAAGACTCAATACTTCCGCAGTGGTGGCATGTACGAAATAAACGCAACTGACCCGAAAGGAAGCCCTTTGAAGACAAAAACAGAATCTTCCATTAAAATTGCTTTTGCCCTAACCGATACGTCTTCATCCTTTGGTTTTTATTCACTGCAAAATGACGGGCAGTGGGCCACGGTTTCAAATAGCGTAAACATTGTTCCACCACCGGCAACAAAATTTAAGTTGACAAAGGCTGTAAAAGAATATTTAAGCCATTATTATGCACTCTACAGACAAATTCCGGATACCACCAATTATTATGCGCGGTATTACGACCCGGGTTACCTTTACACTTATCGCAAGGATAATCTAACCCCCAACAAAGATTCAATGTTGTACGCGTCTGATAAGCTCCTGCGTTTATGGCCTTTTCGATTCATCAATGAAACAACACGCGCTTTTTTTAAGGTAAGGTTCGTAAAGGAAACAAAAGAAAAAGATATTATCTATACCATAGTTCCGGCAAAAAAAGATGCTAACCTTCCTGAGC
>JACDDR010000167.1 GCA_013816895.1 Bacteroidota bacterium | reverse complement strand
TCTATGAGTGGATTGAACGGTTAAGATAAACAATAAATTGGTCTTCCGGCATTATTTTTTTGTACGGTCGGGCGAAATGCAAATGTGCCGCACTCCTTAATAAAAGGAGAGCATGTAAATCGTTTCTAAGTTTTAAGCGCAGCTGCCAGTCTTTTTAGCTTATCCGGAATTTTGTTAAGTGGTAAAACGAAATCAATACAGCCTGCTGTCTGAGCGCTGAGAGGCATAGAGGCAACTTCGGCAGACATATCCTGAGCAAAAGTTTTTCCTCCATTGGCTTTGATGTGTTTGCAGCCCTCAGTACCATCGCCACCACCTCCCGAAAGGATAATGCCCACAGCACGTGCACCCATTGCCTCTGCCAGGGAAATAAAAAACAAATCTATTTGTTTGCCCCTGCCTGAGCGAGGTGAGATTACTTTGAACCTATAATTTTCCATAGTAAGGTCTGAGTCCGGAGGAATTATGTAAACATGATTCGCAAGAATAGGCATTGCCTCAGAAGCCACGGTTACTGACATTTTTGTCTGCCTCGAAAGTATTTTAGCTAACTGACTATGGGCGGTGGGGTTCATGTGAGAAATAATAACAAATGCTATACCTGTATCATGCGGTATTGCATCCAGCAGAGCCTTATATGCGTTAAGTGCTCCGGCAGAGCCACCAATACCTACAATGAATTTAGGTTGTATTGTTTTCAATGATTGTTATTTATTTTTTTCATCATGACTATATTTTTCCGTGTATTTGCAGATTCGTTTATAAATTGCCTTGCTCTTTTGTTTTGTTTTCTTCCTTTTTGAGTCGATGCTTTATATTTGTTCTTAATTCTATAAAAAGAGAATTTTGAATGTTCAATAATTGAGTATCTGTGAATTCTGACAGGTCAGTATTTGCGTAAATATCGCTGTGGGCTTTGATTATTTCTATAAGATTTTCTCTTTTCATTATTGAAAAGAAATAAATGAAAAAGCTTCGCCCTCATTTTGCGGTAATGGTTGTAAAGAAAGGCAAAAAGCGTTTGATATGAATACTGAATTTATAGTCCATTTAAAGGAGTTTAATAATAGTCCCAAGTATATGGAGCTATTTGCCGAAATATTAAAAGGGAACTTGAAAAATTGCAATAATAAAGGTAAGAAAGAAGCGGAAAAGGTTACAGCCAATATTGCTAAATTAAAAATGCGCTTAAAGAACGCAAAGGACATGATGTTAGATGGTGAGTTTTCGGCAGGGGATTACAAGACCATGAAAATTGAAATTGAAGAGGAATTGGAAAAAATGAACAGGGAGGAAATGCAAATCCGTCAAGGAATCGAAAACTACGATACTAAAATAGACGAGTGCCTTGATTTGCTTGTAAACCTTGATACATACTACAAAGCAAAGAATACAGAGGTTAAACAGAAGATTATTGGTTCGGTCTTTCCTGAAAAGCTGTATTTTGAGAATAATGAGTATCGAACCACAAAATTAAACGAGGCTGTGGTTCTACTTTGCAAGACTGACAAGGGTTTGGGCAAAAAAAAAGGAGGGAAGAAAACTGATTTTTCAGCTTCTTCCCTCCGAGTGGTGCCTCCAGGAATCGAACCAGGGACACAAGGATTTTCAGTCCTTTGCTCTACCATCTGAGCTAAGGCACCAAGCCTTTTGAGGGTGCAAAAATACATAATTAATTGTTTCCTCAAAATATTTGTTTGAAATATTCGGTAAATGAAACATGAAACGCAGCACTTATGCAAGAAAGGTCTTCTCTGATTTCTTATTTGTTTTGTTTTTGCCTCATTACAGGTATCTTTAAAATCTGAATTTAATTGCAGACATAGGCAACACCCGGATTAAAACGGCAATTTTTAACCATACCACGCTGGTTGAAAAAAAAATACACAGCACCATGCACGAACTGATGGCTGATACAGCTTTCCTGGCCAAAGCGGAAAATGTGATTATTGGAACCGTGGTTGATTCTTACAAGCCTTTTTACGATTCACTTGGGTCCAAAAAAAAAATAATTCTTTTCGAATCTTCAACTCCTGTTCCTTTAAAAAATTTATATGAAAGCGCAGCCACTCTTGGTTCCGACAGGCTTGCAGCTTCTATAGGAGCATTTGCACTGTATCCAAATCAGAACGTGCTCACGATCGACGCAGGAACCTGTATCAAATATAATTTTGTAAATTCTGATAATGAATATATCGGAGGCGCCATCTCTCCGGGCCTTGCCATGCGCCTTAGGGCCATGCATCAGTTTACCGGCAGGTTGCCCGAAATTACCCCGGATTATAATTATGAAAAATTAACAGGCAGGAGTACCAAAGAGTCGATGTTGTCGGGGGCTTTGCTGGGCGCGGCCGCCGAAATAGAAGAGTGTATTAACCGTTATACCAGAACACATGCTTCCCTTACGGTTGTTGTTACCGGGGGCGATGGCCCTTATTTGTGCAAACAACTTAAAAATCGCATCTTTGCCCACCCCGATATTGTTTTGAGCGGTCTAAACACTATCTTAAATTATAACATTGAAAAGTAAAATACAACTTCTTCTTTTATTCGTAGTTCTGTCTGCCTTTGCATCCGGGCAGAATAACACCTTCAGCCCTTATTCGCGTTATGGTCTTGGTGAAATGAGTCCAACCACGTTTGCTCACAACGCCGGAATGGGTGGTGCCTGCATCGCGTTAAAGCCCGACTCCACCTATCCGGGCAATATTCCCGGGTATATTTATATTAATGTTGGAAATCCCGCTTCCTATGCGCTTATCCGATTAACCTCTCTGGAAGTTGGCGGTAACTTTATTAATTCCAATTTTTCCAGTAATGATTCCAAAATAAAAAAATGGGGCGCCAACTTTGGTTATGGCGCACTCGGTTTTCCTGTGCGAAGCAGGGGCGGGGCCTGTTTCGGAATAATGCCCTACAGCAGCACGGGTTATGATCTAAAGTCCTCCGTTACCGAGCCCGGTATTGGCAATGTTAGCTATTTATACAGTGGAACAGGCGGGCTGAATAAAGTGTTTCTCGGATATGGTGTAATGCCTTTCAAAATGCAGCTCACACGTTTCCGTAAAAAACATTTATACGTTGCAGATTCTTTAAAGACATTAACTGGCGGCGCATACAAATTCCGGGAAGGTCTTTGTAAATTGCTGAGCGATTTTTCAATTGGCGCCAACGGAAATTATATTTTTGGGAGCATCGACCAGACTTCCAGGGTGGTATATCCTAACTCGTTATTATATAACAATACATACCGCGACAGAAAGCT
This sequence comes from Bacteroidota bacterium, assembly GCA_013816895.1. Classification (GTDB taxonomy): domain Bacteria; phylum Bacteroidota; class Bacteroidia; order B-17B0; family Aurantibacillaceae; genus Aurantibacillus. The sequence continues at coordinate 2,401 of JACDDR010000167.1, read as the reverse complement.
GACCATGGGCGATTTTACCGGCAACTTCGGGATGCAGACCGGGATAAGCATTGACAGCGTAAGAAACAAAGATCCAAAAGCGACCTCCCGCAAAAGAGCCTTAAAAGAAAAAGTGAAATTTACGTTTGGTTATTTTATGGGATTAAACAATTCTCTTAAAGTTAATTACGATGCGGTTGTGTACAATTATATATTAAATAGCTTCGGGCAGGAGTCTGTGAGAGATACAGTAATTTCTAACCGTAACCAGAAAAGCACTGTTAAACTTCCTCTTGAACAAGGTTTTGGTATTGGATTTAAGAAGGGAGAACGCATCAGCATTGCCTCTGATTTTGCCATCACTTACTGGAAAGATTTTAAAATTCTGGATGCATCGGGCGGATTGCAGAACAGTTACAGGGCCGCTATCGGAATTAATTATGTGCCTGAAAAATATGCAGCGGGGAACGGCGCTTATATCCGCAGAATTAATTACCGTTTCGGACTGAATTATAATTCAGGAAATATTCAGCTAAAAAATACCATGATCAACAGTTACGGAATAACCGCTGGTCTCGGGCTTCCTGTAGGCATTGGCCAGATCACTTCCATGGTAAATATTGGAGTTCAATACGGCCAAATGGGTACCCTTTCAAATAATCTTGTTAAGGACAATTACTGGCGCATTAGTTTCGGATTTACGTTTTCTGACCGCTGGTTCCAGAAATTCAAGTACGATTGATCAAATTCCTCTTCATAGTTTTTTTACTTTTTACAGCTTACTTTTTTGTAGCGTGTTCCAATGATATAAAACAGGTTGCCGCTATTCACCAAAATAGGAAAGCGCCTTCGCAGATCGGTGATAGTATTACATTGCTGTATACCGATAGCGCTATGCTCAAGATCGTACTTAAAGCTAACCGCATGCTGATGTTTGACCGGAATGTAAGCGAACCCCACACCGTTATGCCAAAAGGTTTTTTTGTAACCATGTTCGATCAGGATGAAAAAATATCTGCTACATTGAAGGGAAAATTCGGCGTGAGGTTTGATAATACTAAACTGATGATAGCCCGCTATAAAGTGGAAGTGGTGAATGTTAAAGGCGAAAAACTTGAAACAGAACGATTGGTTTGGGATGAAAACGCCAGACGCATCTATACCGACGCTTTTGTAAAGATAACGACGGATAAAGAAGTGATCATGGGAAAAGGGCTCGAAAGCAATCAGGATTTTTCGAAATACGATATAAAAGAAATTACTGGTACCATACACATACAAAACAATGAAACCGGATTATCAAAATAACCTGTTTATTTTTATTGAACGCCTTTGGCTGGTTGGCGCAATATTCGCCGTGGGCTGCTGTATTTATTTTTTAATACAAAAGGATAACGACAGTGCTTTGTTTTTCTTTGGATTCTTCATCCTTGCATCTCTTCTGTATATTTTAAGAAAAGGCCAGCGTAAAAAGCAGGAAGCATATCTTAAGAATAAAGAAAATAAAAAATAAGTGTTCGTCTGGAAACCATTCATCATTTAAATTATCGCAGAGGTAATATAAATCGTAATTTTAAGTGTGTATTTTATTCTCTTTAAGGAAAGCCTCATCTTCGCTTTGCAATCGCTCACTGCAAACAAACTGCGATCGTTTTTAAGTTTACTCGGAATAACCATCGGCATCTTCGCCATCATCCTCGTGTTTACAATTGTAGACAGCCTTGAAAACAATATTCGCGGAAGCATACAAACCCTGGGAAACAATGTAGTTTACGTTCAAAAATGGCCCTGGACCTTTGGGCCGGATTACCCCTGGTGGAAGTACATGAACAGGCCCACCCCGCAATATTACGAACTCGATGATTTGCAGCGGAAATGTAAAAGCGCGGAAGCCTTTGCCTATCGTATGGGCGCGCGAAAAACCATAAAGTACAAAAGCAGCAGCATCCAGAATGCGGTTGTAGCGGGCATTTCGCAGGACTTCTATAAAATAAAAAGCTTCGATCTTACCTCTGGCCGGTATTTTACACAAACCGAAACCGACGCCGGATACCGCGTAGCAATCATCGGGGCCAGTATCGCGGAAGGTTTATTTGTGCATGAAGACCCCATTGGAAAAGAGATTAAAGTCGGCGGGCAAAAAGCGACAATAATTGGTGTCATTAAAAAAGAAGGAGAAAGTCTTTTAGGAATAAGTTTCGACTACCAGGTAATAACGCCTTTTAATTTCGCGAGGATTATGATGGACACCCGCTCTGAAAACGCTGATCCGATTATTTATGCAAAAGCAAGACCGAACGTTACCAATGCCGAGATGATGGATGAGCTAACAGGTGTCCTGCGTGGCATCCGGCGTCTTAAACCGGCCAGTGAGCCTGATTTTGCCCTCAACGAAACCAGTCTTTTAAGTAAAGGTTTCGAC
>JACDDR010000036.1 GCA_013816895.1 Bacteroidota bacterium | reverse complement strand
AAAAGCAAACCGCTTTCGAGAGAAAAAATATTTCACTCGAAAATAAAACGCCGAGTACAGAGTCGAATATTTCACGTTACACTTTATCGGAAGGTGACGATAAAAAAATTGAGATCCGTCCGAATAATTCTTTTCTCCACGATAATGTAGATTAGGCAGTTGAATAGTTTATTACAAAACGAAAAAAGGCTCCGTAAATAGGAGCTTTTTTTTGGATAAATTTTTAAAAAACGGAAGTTAGATAGGGAAAGTCAATTTAACCTGGGCTCCTCCGTCTTTGTTTTCATAATAAATTTTGCCATCTATTTGTTCAGTCAGGGAATCGATGAGGCTAAGGCCAAGTGATCGCTCATTATGATTTTTGTTAACAGGAAAGCCTTTTCCGTTATCATTTATTTTAATACAAATCAAGTCAAATGTTTTTTGTAAGCTGATGGATAATTTGGGTTTAATCTGTGTATTCACGAAACCATGTTTCAATGAATTGGTAATCGCTTCATTAATAATTAGCCCAATGGGTACGGCTTTGGTGATATCACCTACAAGATCCTCTATGTTTTCTTCAATTGTTACTGAATCGTATAACGGATGGCTCTTCACTATTTCTTTTATTAATTCTGAAATATAGAATTTGAGATTTATTTTACTGAGATCGTCTTTTTTGTAAAGTCTTTCGTGAACCATGGCAATACTTAGTACCCGGTTTTTTGCTTCGGTTATGGATTGTTTTGTTTCTTCATTCGTAGAATTATCTTTCTGAAGATTGAATAATCCGATGATCACAGCAAGATTGTTTTTAACACGGTGCTGGATCTCAGCAAGTAATACTTCTTTTTCTCTTAAAGAATTCTGGATGGTTAGTTTATCATTTTTTACAGTTTGAACAAGATCTGTAAGTTCCCGGTATTGTTTATTTATCAGGCTTATGACCAAAAAAACGAGCGTTACCGTTAAGAAGGCTACAAGATTAAGATTAAAATTGAAAAGAATCTGATTTTGTTCGGATGTAAGATTTGCTTTTTCGATGAACGGAAAACTGAAAAGACGGCTACAGACGAGGCTTAGTGCGATTAAACTAAAAAAAATGGCCACCCGTGTTTTTGGTTTATTGGGATTGTGTAGTAAGGCGATGCAGAATATTAATGGAAAATAATAAAGAAAACTTCCTGTGGAGCTTGAATACAGCACATTCATATGCAAGAGAGCAAAATTTATGGAGATCGCGAATAGGTAAGCAGCCCCTGCGTACATTTTTTTACTGTTGAGATAAAAAATGAGCGCGCTTGCCACGAGTTCAAAGATTACCATAACTGAAGGATAGGCCTCTCCTAAAAAATAAATGTTTAATGTTCCTATTAAACAGCCAACAATTGTTATGAGTGAAAACAGATTTAGAATTTTCGTCTCCCTGTTCTGGTAAAAAGAATCCGTGTTGTGGACGCCTATGTTTAGTACTTTATTCAGCATCTCAGAAATTTTTAAACTACGATATTTACTATCCGTTTAGGCACAACTATCAGTTTCTTTGGTGAAACCCCATTCAACTGTTTTTTTACCTCCACATTATTCATGATCTCTTTTTCTATTTCCTGAACCGTTAATGAAGCAGGCAGTTCTATGCTTAATCTTGTTTTTCCGTTAAACGAAACGGGATAAACAAAACTGTCCTCCACCAGGTATGAAGAATTTAACACAGGAAAAGGCGCGGTAGCAATGCTATCTTTATATCCTAATTGTTCCCATAATTCTTCTGAAATGTGCGGGGCGTATGGCGATACAAGAATGACAAGGGGTTCAAGTATGGCGCGTTTGCTACACTTCTGTTCTGTTAATTCATTCACACAGATCATAAAATTACTTACCGAAGTGTTAAACGAGAACCGTTCAATATCTTCCGTTATTTTTTTAATGGTTTTGTGTAATGTTTTTAATTCTGCTTTTGTGGGTTCTTCGTTCGAAATATTAAATGAGCCTCCGTTATAGAACAATCGCCATAATTTTTTCAGGAAGCCTGCTACTCCGGTAATACCATTTGTGTTCCAGGGTTTGCTTTGTTCAAGCGGACCAAGAAACATTTCATACAAGCGCAATGTATCAGCGCCAAACTTCTCGCAGATAAGATCAGGGGTAACAACGTTATACCAACGCTTACTCATTTTTTCTACGGCACTGCTCGCAACTAGTTTACCATCTTCAAGTTCAAATTCAGAATCTTTGAAATCGTCGCGCCATTTTTTTAATTCTTCAATGTTCACAATGTTATTCTCTACAAGATTAACGTCTACATGAATGGCTGTGGTTTCGTAATTCTTTTTTAAGCCTGCAGAAACAATTTTGTTTGAATCACTCACCCGGTGAACCATTGCAGATGTTCCCTGGATCATTCCCTGGTTGATAAGCTTCTTTGCAGGTTCCTCCACCGAAATATATCCCCTGTCAAATAAAAACATGGTCCAGAATCTTACATAAAGTAAATGACCCGTAGCATGTTCGCTTCCGCCAATATAAAGATCAACATTTTGCCAGTAATCCGTTAATTTCCGATCGGCAAACTCCTTCGGGTTATTCGCGTCCATGTAACGTAAAAAATACCAGGAGCTTCCCGCCCATCCTGGCATTGTTGTTAGTTCATAATCGTACTCTCCTTTGTATTTCCAGTTTTTCGCGCGGGCCAAAGGTGGTTCGCCATCTTCGGTTGGTAAAAATTTATCTACCTCCGGTAAAACCAAAGGCAATTCGTTTTCAGGCAAAGTATGTGGAATTCCGTTTTTATAAAAAACCGGAATGGGTTCGCCCCAATACCGCTGTCTTCCAAATACCGCATCGCGCAAACGGTAATTTGTTTTTCCTTTTCCTAAATTCTTTTTTTCAATTTCTTCAATTGCCTTTTTAATTGCCGCTTTAACTTCCAGGCCATTTAAAAAGTCTGAGTTAACCAGTTTCCCTTCTTTGGCATCATACGATTCTTTTGAAAGATCGCCACCCTTAACCACTTCCGGTATCGGCAAATTAAATTGTTTTGCAAAAGCATAATCTCTTGAATCATGCCCCGGCACCGCCATTACTGCGCCTGTGCCGTATCCGGCGAGTACATAGTCACCTACCCACACCGGAATTTGTTTTCCTGAAAATGGATGAATAACATGCGCACCGGTGAACACTCCGCTTACTTTATTTACTTCGGCTTGTCTTTCACGCTCACTGCGATTGGTAGATTTTATTACATATTCATCTACTTCCTTTTTTTGCGTGGCAGTCGTTATCTTTTCCACCAGTTCATGCTCCGGAGCAAGTGTCACGAAAGAAACTCCAAAGACGGTATCCGGACGCGTAGTAAACACTTCAATAACATCACCGGAATTTTCAATCTTAAATTTCAGAGAGGTTCCTTCGCTTTTCTCGATCCAGTAACGTTGCGATTCTTTTAAACTTTCAGGCCAGTCAATTTTATCGAGTCCGTCCAGTAAACGCTGGGCATAAGCAATAATACGCATGCTCCATTGTTTCATTAATTTTCTTTCAACAGGATGACCGCCGCGTTCGCTTACGCCGTCTTTTACTTCGTCATTCGCAAGAACGGTTCCTAAAGCCGGGCACCAGTTAACGTAAGCTTCTCCGAGATAAGCAATGCGGTAATACATTAACACATCTGATTTTTCTTTTTCAGAAAATGATTTCCATTCACTTGCTGAAAATATTTTCGTGTTTTCGTCGCAAACTGCTTCTATTACGCTGTTTCCGTTTTTTTCAAAGTCACTAACCAGTGTGCTTAACTCTTCGGCCTTGTTACTTTTTTTGTTGTACCAGCTGTTAAAGAGCTGGATGAAGACCCATTGTGTCCATTTATAATATTCCGGATCTGAGGTTCTAACTTCCCTGTCCCAGTCAAAACTAAACCCAATGTTATCGAGTTGTTCGCGGTAGCGTGCAATATTTTGTTCTGTGGTAATAGCAGGATGCTGGCCGGTTTGTATCGCGTACTGTTCGGCGGGTAAACCAAAAGAATCATAACCCATCGGATGAAGAACATTGAATCCTTTATGACGTTTATATCTTGCCATGATATCAGAGGCAATGTATCCTAAAGGGTGACCTACGTGCAGGCCGGCTCCGGAAGGATAGGGAAACATATCAAGCACATAATATTTTGGCTTAACAGAATTGTTGTCGGCTTTAAAAGGTTTTTCTTTGGCCCAGCGCGCCTGCCATTTTTTTTCTATTTCTGTAAAATTATATTCCATAAAAAGTACGCTTTTCTGTGATATGAATGCAAGTGTAAAGATAAGATTTTGAAGGCGGCAGGCAAGAAATCTGCTCAATTATAAAATTCTGTTTTTGAATGAAAGATTCAACTGAAAGGCATCTTTTTAAATCATATTTGAAATTATGAAAAATACTTCGAAAATAGCTGCAAAATGGCTCAACGGCCGGCGTATTAAAGTAAGTGTTGGTATTAATGTGTAAACAAAATTGTCCCTGTTGAGAAACTTTAGGGATTAAAAAAATCCTAGTTCTGCTTCAACGAATTTATTAATCCTTTAGAGAAAGGGCTCCAGACTGATACTTTAACTCCGATGGTTTTTAAACAAGTGTTGGTCCAGACATTACATGTCTTAAAAGCTGAATAGGTTCCGTTGGCTTCGTAAAATCTATCATGGTCGTTATAGCCGGGATGATCGATCTTTATAACTGCATCGTTTGTTTTTTCAAAACTTTTTTCAATAAGCTGAATTAATTCGTTATAGCTTTTTTCATCAATTATTAATGCAACAGTTTTGTCGGGGATAATGTTTGGTAGTTTTAAATAACGCACATGCATAGCCGTGGAACCGATGCCAAATGCAGCTTTGAAAGCAGTCGAAAATGTAAGGTCGCCCCAGGTTGGTGTATCTAGATAAAAACCTTTGTCTCCCCAGCCAAAGGCCATATAATTATAAATGCTGTCTTTTACGTCAAAACTTTCCGGTGGAAATAGTTTTGTCCAATCCCTGTTTTTATTTTTTACCGGCACCACAATATCCGTGTGGACTCCATTGGACACAATATAAATTTTCACCCCTTCTTTTTTATTGACGAATGAATTGTTAACTGTAATGTTTGGAAGCGTAAAGGCCGCCAGCATATATGTACCAAGCGCTAATACAATAACCAGAAAAGTTTTAAGAACAAGTTTAAAAACGCGTTTTAGCATGAAAAGATTTTTTTATTTATACCATTTCTTAAAGAAGGTAACCTTATGTCATTCTTACTTTGGAAAAGCATCTCCCGTTTAAATTTAAACTAATAAGCCAAATAATCTGAGAACTCCATGTAGTTATCTTTTTTAGCTTACTTTAGTTCAAAATCATCTGCATCCAATCCAACAGGAAAAATCTTTCGGAATTCCTCCAGATAATTTTTGTCCAGTTCTATGGTCTGAATAATTTCCTCGTTCGCTTTTATGTTGCTTATTATTTCTCCGCGTGGATTAATTACAACACTGTCGCCGGAATGATCAAAACCATTTCCGTCTTTACCAATGCGATTCAGACCTATTACATAACACTGGTTTTCGATGGCGCGCGCTATTAAAAGCTGTTTCCACGGGTAGCTGCGAACCTCGGGCCAATTAGCAACATATATTAAAACATCATATTCTGCCTCACAATTGGTTTCGCTTACTTTCTTAAACGTATTCCTGCTCCATACTGGAAAACGCAAATCATAACAAACAAGCGGACAAATATTCCAATCATTTATTTTGCCAATTATTTTTTTATTACCCGCTGTATAAAATTGATCTTCCTTCGCCATTCTGAATAAATGACGTTTATTATAATACTGATATTCGCCATTGGGTTGAACCCAAAACAAGCGGTTATAGTAATTTCCTTTTTCTTCAACGGCCACACTGCCGGTTATTACAGCGTTTTTTTCTTTCGCTTTTTCCCTAAGCCATTGCAGAGTTGTGCCATTCGCGGGTTCCACAAACGCTTCCGGGTTCATTGCAAATCCTGTTGTAAACATTTCAGGAAGAATAATCAGGTCTGTTGTTTCTTTTATTGAAGAAAGCAGTGAATCAAAATGGGAAATATTTTTTGGAGAATCTTCCCAGAATAATGCAGATTGTATGAGTGTAACTTTCATATTATAATTTTAACGGCAATATTTATTAAAGGCGGCAACAGCTTGTGGTACATTATTACGCGCCGAAATTCTGAAATCATCGCAGGGATCTTGTTTCAGGTTGACCTTAGCCACTCCCCGCCAATAATAGGCTTCATAATAAAATGGATTTAATTCAATGCAAAGGGAAAGGTCGTTAAGGCAAGAAGTAAAGTCCTGTTCCTTTCCAAAAACAATCGCACGTTTAAAATAGTAATCAGGATCTTCGTTATTTAATTCAATACATTTATTGTATTCCCGCATCGCATCGGGCAATTTGTTCATTGCGTCATAACAATTGCCGAGTACGAAATGTGCTTTTGGATTGTTTGTCTCCATTTCAAGTACATGCCTCGCGTCGTTTATCGCTTTTGGGAAATCATTCAGCATGTAATAGGCGCAGGCCCTTCCCGCATAAGCCTTAGAGTAATCATAAAGGTTGATCACCTGGTTAAAACTTTTGATGGCGAGGTCGGGCTTATTGTTTTTCAGATATAAAAGCCCACGGTTATAATAACTCTTGTAGTTTTTGGGAGCGGCTTTAACAGCCTTATTAAAATATTCGAGCGACCTCCCATCATCGTTCATCATCATACTTTCCACCCCGGCACTGTTTAAAGCAATAAATTGAGTCGGGTATTTTTTAAGGATGTCGTTATACAAATCAAGCGCGCTTTTCCAGGCGGAGGATCTTGAAAAGGTAAGAAATCCTAAAACGGCAATAAGTGCAGCGCCAATAATAAACTGCTGTATTTTAATTTTTGATGCCAACGCTCCAAGGAGCCATGCGAAGCCAATCATGGGCACATACATATATCTGTCGGCATAAAGCGTTTCTCCGAAAGGCAGCAACTGTAGCACCAACAGCAGGTTTAATAAAACAAAAAGAACAAGAAACAGCCAATCGTATTTTTTCTTTTTGACAAGGTAGATAAGGATGCCCGAAATAACTGCAAGAAACAGATAGCCAGTTACGATAACAGATGTTTTTAATTCAGGGTAGGGATAAATAATGCTCAGGTTGTTGGGAACAAGAAACAACCCCAAATATTTCAGGAGTGCGAATCCTGCCAGACCAATTCTTTGGAAATACGGAAAAGCATGCGAATAATTGATAAACTGGTCTGCCGTTTGTGCTTTAATATTGATAATGCCAAAAAGAACCGACAAAGCAAGAAAAGGCAATTTATTTAAAATATTTTTTCCTGAAATTCGTTTATCAAGAAAAAAATCTAAAACGATAAGAACAAGGGGAAACACTACAGCGGAGGATTTACTCAAACAGGCAGCTGCAAAATATGCGATCGAAAAAAGATAAAATGCCGGCCTTTTGGTTTCTCTGAATTTGCAATACGTTAACAGCGCGGCGAGATAGAACGTAGCAGATAAAATATTTTTTAATTCGCTGATCCAGCCAACAGACTCCACCTGTAATGGGTGAAGTAGGAAAATAATCAGCCCTGTAACTGCAATATGGTTGTTCTTGAAAATTATCTTTCCGGCTCTATAAACAAGAATGCCGTTGAAAAGGTGAAGCAAAATATTTAAAAGGTGATGACCGGTATCATTGCTTTCAAAAAAAAGCCAGGCAAGTGAGTGCACGGTCATTGTTACCGGAATATAATTTCCTACATAATGATTGCTGAACAGTGCTTTCAGATCCATGTCGCGCACCGCTTTATTTTTAAAAACCATTTCAGGATCGTCCCAGCTGATATGGCCAAAAAAAAGAAATTTGGAATACACCAGCGCGCAGACAATAAGTGCGATAACAAGCAGTAAATGTTGATTAAATGTATTTTTTAATTGGCCGATCACTAAGCAAAAATAGTATTTTTAAATCGTGATAAAATTATCCGTCGTAATAATTACCTATAACGAAGAAAAGAACCTGGACCGCTGCCTTCTTTCGGTTAAAGACGTGGCAGATGAAATCGTAGTGCTGGATTCTTTCAGTAAGGATAAAACACAGGCCATTTGCGAAAAACACCGAGTTAAATTTTTCCAGCACGCCTTTGACGGGCACATACAGCAAAAAAACCGGGCCATTACTTATGCATCAAACCCGTATGTTTTATCGCTCGATGCAGATGAGGCGCTCGATGAGCAATTGGTTAAATCAATCCTCGAGGTGAAAAAAGATTTTAGAAAAGATGGTTATTACATGAACCGTCTTACAAATTACTGCGGCCATTGGGTGAAATACTGCGGATGGTATCCGGATACTAAACTCCGTCTTTGGAAGAGTGCAAAAGGGCAATGGACAGGCGTTAATCCCCATGATAAGTACGAACTGTTTGAAGGCGATAAGAATACGGAACACTTAAAAGGCGATATTTTGCATTATAGCTACTACTCGGTTGAAGATCATTACAAACAGGTAGAATATTTCACGACGATTGCCTCTAAGGCTTTTGTGGAAAAGGGAAAGAAAGCTCCGGCGCTTAAACTGCTTGTAAACCCTGTAGCGAAATTTATCGACCATTATTTTTTACATCTGGGGTTTTTAGATGGAGCAGCGGGTTTTCGGATCTCAAAAATTTCGGCCTATGCTACATATCTAAAGTATAAAAAAATAAGACAATTATATCATCAAAAAACTTCCGGATAACTTTAAAATTATACTGAGCCGTACGGATAGTATTGGCGATGTAGTTCTGACTTTGCCAATGGCGGGGCTCATTAAGAAGTATTTCCCAAAAAGTAAAATTATATTTTTAGGCAGGACATATACGAAAGACGTTATTGCGCTTAGCGAACACGTAGATGAGTTTTTAAATTACGATGAGCTTGAAAAGCTTGACAAAAAAAATCAGAAATTATTGTTAAGGGAGGTGCATGCTGACGTTATCATTCACGTATTCCCGAAAAAGAGAATTGCTTTTTTAGCGCGATCTGTCGTGCCCTTAAGAGTGGGCACTACCAACAGACTGTATCATTGGCTTACATGTAACAAGCTTATAAGGTTATCGCGTAAGAACTCTTATCTTCATGAGTCCCAGTTAAACTTAAAGCTTCTCGATTTTCTCAAGATCAATACAGAAGTGCCTTTGAAAGAAATTTATAATTATTACGGTTTTAATAAAGTTCCGGCGCTCGATCCCGTGTACACCTCATTAATAGATAAAAATAAATTCAATGTTATTTTACATCCCAAATCCAAAGGCAGCGCAAAGGAATGGGGACTCGAAAATTTTTCTAAGTTAATTGACTTATTAAACGTTCAAAAATATCAGGTATTTATAAGCGGCACTGCTGAAGATGGAAAACTTATGCAGGACTTTTTGCACGCATTTCCGCGCGTAATAAATTTAACGGGAAAACTATCGCTCCAGCAGTTCATTGCTTTTATTGCGGAATGCGATTCGTTGGTTGCAGCCAGTACCGGGCCGCTTCACATTGCGGCGGCACTAAATAAAAAAGCCATTGGTTTGTTTTCAACCAAACGGCCCATTCATCCGGGAAGGTGGATGCCCCTTGGAAAGGACGCGCATTATGTTGTGTTTGATGAGAATTGTGAAAGATGTTTTAATAATGAAGATTGCGATTGCATACGTAAAATTAATCCGCAACAAGTCGTAGATTTGATCGAACAACATGGAGAGTTTTAAAGACAAAGTTATCTGGATTACCGGCGCATCTTCAGGAATCGGAGAGGCTCTTGCACTTGAACTGGCTCGCATGGGCGCACGCCTCGTATTATCAGCACGACGTGAAGAAGAATTAAAAAGGGTAGGTGTAGCTACGAACCTTCCACCTCTCGATCTTTTTATTCTTCCTTTTGATCTGGAAAATACTTCCAATGCTTCTTCACTAATCGCACAGATCATTAATAAATTCGGTCGCATTGATATGCTGGTAAATAATGGCGGTTTCAGCCAGCGTTCTTCAGTTATAGAAACCCCTGTTGAAATAGACCGTAAAATAATGGAGGTAAATTATTTCGCTCATATTAACATTACAAAAGCTGTTCTTCCTTACATGAAACGTCAGAAAGAAGGACAGATTGTTGTGGTTAGCAGCATAGCCGGGAAATTTGGATTTTATCTGCGGTCGTCATACAGCGCTGCAAAACATGCGCTGCATGGTTTCTTTGAATCCTTAAGGTTGGAAACAGAGTCTCTGGGAATAAAAACGTTATTGGTTTGTCCAGGTAAAATAAAAACAAATGTATCGTTCAACGCTGTTACTTCTTCCGGCTCTTCCCACAATAAAATGGACGAAAGTCACGAAAACGCAATGAGCGCGCAGGAGTGCGCGAAGCAAATTATTGCGGCAATTCAAAACGACCAGGAAGAAATTTTGATTGGTGGAAAAGAATTGCTGCTGGTTAAGATTAAACGACTGCTTCCAAAATTATTCAACAAGCTCATCAGAAAGCAAAGTCCTTATTAATTCCATTTAGGTTTAAGAATTGATTAGTTAATCTTCCTTATTGTTCTTTAAGCCATTTTAATTCGAAATTTTATTTTAAATTCATAGAATAAAATTATGACCATGAAAAATCTTTGTTTGGTTTTCCTTTCAGGACTGATCCTGAACGTCTATTCGCAACCTGCATCCTTTTCGTCAAAAGGTATCGGAGGAGGAGGCGCATTATTCGCCCTATCTATTAATCCTGCAAATAATAACGAGTATTACGTGGCCTGCGATATGGGCGAGCTGTTTCATTCAACAACCTTTGGCGACTCCTACTCACAGGTTAACTTTCAGCAGGTGATCGGTGGGCATAATTCCAAAGTGTGCTTTACTTCAAGCGTTGGATTATTATATACAGTCAGCTATGCCAACAATATGATTATCCCTAAAAAAAGTACCGATAATGGTGTTACCTGGTCCGCACTGCCCGGGAACCCTGATAATACACAGGAAACCTTTAGCATCGACGCCGATTACAATAATCCTAACAGGCTGATTATTTCGTATTACAGCAATATTTATTTTTCTTCTAACGGAGGAAATACCTTCACAAGTATTCATACTGCTACAAACAGTGGTGCGGGAAATGTTGTGGGCGGAGTTTTTTTCGATGGCAATAACATTTATATAGGAACGAACGATGGACTTCTGGTTTCAACCAACGGTGGGTCTTCCTGGACAACATCAACCATTACGGGAATTCCATCAACCGACAGGATCTGGTCATTCGCAGGTGCAAAATCAGGAACAACTACACGGTTATTTTGCATTACCGCAAATGCAGCTAATGTATATGTGGGCCTGGTTGGCTCGGCTTATTTCGGTTTTCCCACTGGTGTTTATTCGGTTGATTATGGTTCCGGAAACTGGGCGCCGAAATTAACAGGAATTAATACGGCTACTGATTTTCCAATGTTTGTGGGCATGGCTGGCAATGATATTAATACCGTTTATCTAGCAGGAAGCAACAGTAACAGCGTTCCTGATATCATCAAAACAACAAACGCGGGAACATCCTGGTCTCATGTTTTTAGTACAAGTGGTAACCAGAATATTAACACCGGCTGGAGCGGGCAGGGAGGCGATAAAAACTGGACCTACGGCGAATGTCCTTTTGCCATTGCGGTAGCACCTAATAATTCGAATTCAGTTATTTTTGGGGATTTTGGTTTTGTTCACCGGACTTCGAATGGAGGAACATCCTGGCAACAGGCTTACGTGAACAATGCCGGACAGCATCCGGTAGCGGCAAATACTCCTACAGGGCAGAGCTACCAAAGTTCGGGGATTGAAAACACAACCTGCTGGCAAGTACATTGGATGAATGCGAATACCATGTGGTCTTGTTTTTCTGATATCAGGGGAATAAAAAGTACGGATGCCGGAAACTCCTGGTCATTTAATTATACGGGAAGTACTGCTAATTCGATGTATCGTGTCGCACAGCATCCAACTAACGGTACGCTGTTTGCCGGAACCTCCAACATTCATGATATGTACCAAAGCACACGGTTACAGGACAATATTCTGGATGCAACGGATGCCAATGGTAAAATTATTTATTCAACAAACAACGGAGGCACCTGGCAAAATTTAAAAGTATTTAATCATCCCGTATTTTGGATAACGCTCGATCCTAATAATGCCAACCGTGCCTATGCCAGTGTTATTCACTACAGTGGCGGAACGGGACTGGGAGGAATTTACGTTACAAGTGACTTGAATAACCTTGCAACATCTACCTGGACGCTTTTGCCCAATCCTCCGAGAACCGAAAAGCACCCTGCGAGTATCGTTGTGTTAAACGATGGGAAAATGGTTGCTACCTACTCAGGCAGAAGGAATTCATCCGGTGTATTTACGGCCAGCTCCGGCGTATTTATTTATGATCCCGTTTTAAATTCCTGGACGGATGTATCGCATACCGGCATGTATTACTGGACAAAAGATATTGTGGTAGATCCCTTTGATGCATCACAAAATACATGGTACGCTGGTGTGTTCAGCGGCTGGGGCGGAGCGCCAAATGGTTTGGGAGGTTTATATAAAACTACTAATCGTGGAACAAGCTGGACCAAGTTAACTAACGCTTCGGTTATTGACCGCGTAACATCCTGCACCTTTAATCCTGCTAATGCCAATCAGATCTATATGACAAGTGAAACTAACGGTTTGTGGATGTCGAACAATATAAACGCGGCAACACCAACTTTTTCACTGGTACAGAGTTATCCTTTCCAGCAACCGGAACGGGTTTTCTTTAATCCCTACAATCAGAATGAAATATGGGTAACCAGTTTTGGTAATGGCATGAAGATGGGATTGTTGACTACGAACGGGATACCGGAGTTTAAAAACAAGAATGCAAACCTGATCACGATTTATCCGAATCCTGCGTCAAATGAAATAACAATCGCTTTTGAGAATAAATTAAGCGGCCTGAATGAAATGGAAATTATGGATGTTTTAGGAAAAACCATCTATTCTGGAGCAGCACAATTTGAAAATAAAATAAACCTTACCGGGTTAACTCCTGGAATTTATTTTGTAAGTATTAAGAATAACGGGATTACTGTGGAAACCAAAAAACTATTGATTGCCAGGTAAGCAATTATAGCTTGATGAATTTCGAGTGATGTACATGATCGTTACCCACTATGGAAATAAAGTAAACACCGGTTTTTAAGCTGCTCACATCAAGGGTGTTTCCTAGTTCCTGTTGTATGATTATTTTTCCTGTTATATCTGTTATGTGAAGAGTTAATCCGGAATTAGTATCAAACCCAAAATTTAAAACGGAGGAAGCGGGATTAGGATACACGGTTATTTTTTGGTCAGCACTTTCTTTCTTAACGCCAACATTGGCTATGAACTGGTTGAGTTTGTATTTTCTGAAAAATCTCCAGATCTCCACCGAAGCTTTAAAATCTTCATTGGTATTGGCGATAAAGGGAAATGCACCGGGCCATGAGTGACTTCCACCGTTGATCTTGTACAATTCTACCTCAGCACCGTTGGTTCCGTTTGCATACCGGTAATTTACCGCTGTGCACCCGTCGGAAGTATTAATATCAGGCACATTTGTTATGATGGCGGTTGGAGTGCAGTTGTTATACTTTCTCCATTTTTTAACCACGCTGTCAATATGGGCGAAGTTAGCATTGCCAAGATATGGAACGGTGCCATCTGCAGTGCCATGTATTTCCATCACGGGAAAAGGTCTTGGAGGGTTTGGTACAGAGGCGTACCAGGAGTTTAGCATATCACCGGTAACAGATGCAATGGCTGCAATTCGGTTGGATAAATTGCAGGCAAGATAATAACTCATGATCCCGCCATTACTCATCCCGCAGCTGTAAACCGAATTAAGATCAATATTATAGGTTGCTTTTATGGAATCGAGAAGATTGCTGATAAATTGAACATCGTTAACTGTTCCGCCAAATCCAGCGTTCCAATACTGCGAACCGTTAGAGAAGGTGCCGTCGGGATGAACAACCAGGAATTTAGCGGTGTCTGCAATGGGTAAGAAATTAGTGTAGCCTAACTGTTGTGAAGAATTAGAGTTATAACCATGCAGGTTAAATACCAATGGAGCAGGGTTAGATGCATTATACGAGTTGGGAACATACAGACGATACTTGCGCTGAAGACCACCGGACAGGATACTGTCGTAAATGGTTACTCCGTTTTGCGCGTTGCAAATGAAAGTAAGAAGCGTAAAAAAGTGAATCGCGATTAATTTTTTGGTAGTGCTCATGAAATAAAATTAGTGAATTAATTCAAAGAATAAAACTAAATCAACTGTGCATCAAATAAAACTGAAAAATTCTTTTTTAATTTGTCTTTAATTTCCGGCATATTGGCGCCATATCCGAGCTCTTTATTTACGCTTGTTACCGCTTTATTGTTAATGCCGCAGGGAACAATGTTTTTGAAATAATCGAGGTCAGAATTAACATTAAAGCCCCAGCCATGCATGGTTACCCAGCGACTGCACCTGACACCCATCGCGCAGATTTTACGGGCATCTGAACTTTCCGGGTCAAGCCATACTCCCGTTTCTCCTTTACTCCTCCCGCTCTCAATCCCGTACTCTTTAAGCGTAAGAATAATTGTTTCTTCAAGCAACCTTAAATATTTATGAATATCTGTAAAAAAGTTGTCAAGGTCAAGGATTGGATAAGCGACCAGCTGCCCGGGCCCATGATAGGTAATATCGCCACCGCGGTTTATTTTATAATAAGAGGCTTCTTTTTCTTTCAGTTCGTTTTCATTCACCAAAAGATTTTTTTCGTCCCCGCTTTTTCCGAGCGTATAAACATGAGGATGTTCGACAAACAGTAAATAGTTTTTTGTGGAAATTTTTTCCTCATCAGGCAAATCTCTGTTCGCGATTTTTTGCGAAATAATTTCATTAAAAAGCTTTTCCTGGTAATCCCAGCAGGCTTTATAATCCATTACGCCAAGATCTTCAAAAACTATTTTTTTGTTCTGCACTGAAGGGGGTTAAAACGGTAAACTATCTTTATCTAATTCGAGCTCGGCGAGAATCTGTTGGCAGGAATTAACTTCCCTGCGCCTGGAATTTCGCTAATTCTCCTTTTAAATGATCGATCACTTTAACTTCAACCGGATCAATTCCTTTTAAGTCGGCGAGGTAACAGCTGATCCAGTCTCCGATATTTATGAGGTAAAAGAATTGTTCAAGTTTTGAATTTCCTTTTGCGGTGATATCTGTAACGCTTGCCGAATATTTTTCAAATAAAGGCCTACACACTTCGTACCTTTTTTTCGTGCGATCATAATCAAACGAAGTATGAAAGGTAACCACGGCTATGTTCTCGTTGCGGGTAGTCCAGCCAACAAGCTCGTTGTGATTCATTTCAGGAAACACATGATGCCAGCATAACATTTTGCTGTTTTCGTTTATTTGCTGCCTGAAGCGCACTGCTGCTCCTTCGCAGGAGCCGAGAGAATAGATGACAGGAATTTTATTGAATAATTTTTTTGCTATTTGTTCTGCTTCAGATTTAATGCCGGCGTTTTCTTTATCAAGTAAAGAGATCGACGAATCAAGATCGGTTAATAGCGACTCTGGCGCAAAGCCTTTAACCACGAGTAACTTTATTAATTGAACCAGGGAATAGCCAATGCAGGAACGCGGCGGTTTGCCACCAGGTATTTCGATAAAATCAAACTGGTGTTGTTTGGCCAGTTCCATCACTTTTCCGCCGCTGGTTACGCAAGCTACCTGTGCTTTTTTAGAAATTGCCTGTTGCATGGCGCTTAACGTTTCCTCCGTATTTCCCGAATAGCTGGAAATGATCACCAGAGTGCTTTCGTTTACAAAAGCAGGCAGAAAGTAATCTTTATTAATTATAATAGGCACTTTGCAAGTATCGTTCACCAGTTCGGTGATAAGGGTTCCGCCAATTCCTGATCCGCCCAGACCGGTGATAACAATGTTTTGAATTTTATGATCGGGCGACACAATCGCTCTTGCAGCGATTTCTTTTGATTCTTTTAATTGTTGTGTGAAATTTTGAACTAATTCCTTCATGCTGTAAAGTTATATATTTTAGATTAATCCCTTATCGATCAGGATCTTTGTTTTTAGGATAGCTACCATGCTTAGAGAATCGCTTATCTCGCCGTTCATTACCATTTCATATGCGGTATTAAAAGTCACTTTTCGTACGGTTAGGTCTTCGCTTTCTTCGGGCTCAGCTTCTGAGAAACTCAAACTTTGTGCCAGGTAAATAATCCCATATTCGTCGGTTACGGAATTACTGGTGTGAATGCGGCACAACTCGGTATATTTTTCCGCAAGGATGCCGGTTTCTTCTTTTAATTCTCTTTTGGCCGATTCTATGGGGTCTATCCCATGCGGTCCGCCGCCTTCTATTATTTCCCAGCTGTATTGTTCAAGGGGATATCTCCATTGTCCAACGATCCAGGTATTCAGGTCTTTATCCAGGGGAAGAATGCCGATAGCAATGTTTTTAAAGCCCACAACACCGTATTGAGCGGGTTTTCCGGCCGGATTAAGAACATCGTGTTTAGTCACTTTAATCCAGGGAGTTTCAAATTTTACTTCCGTTTTTAACGTTTGCCAGCTGTTTTTTTCGTTTCTTTCGTTCATTTAAAGTCCAAATTAACTAATTAATATAATAGTTTCACACACCCAAACTGTTGATTAAGTCCTTTTTTGCATGTATCTTAGCAACGTATTAGCCCCTACATTCGTATTCAGTATATATGAGATCCTTACTTTTACTTGTTTCATTTATAATAGTTAGCAGTCTGAGCTCCCAAACTCTTTATTGGGTTGGAGGCTCCGGTAATTTTAATGATCCCAAACACTGGAGTTTAACGTCAAACGGTCAATCTGCAAATTTTGTACCTACGGGTAATACAGATGTGGTTTTTGATGATAATTCAGGATCGTTAAAAATTGATATTAATGTTAGTGGAATAAATAACATTCAGTCACTTACCTGCTTAAATTATACCAATAAGATTGATTTTTATGGCGACAGAGCATCTGTTTTAAATATTGGCGGTTCCTTTGATTTAAACCCAGCATCGGCCTGGAAAGCTGTATCTACTTTAAATTTTAATTCCTTAAAGCCAGGGGTGAATAGTATCACATTTGGATATTATGAAATTGGCAGCAATGTAAAATTCGGTACCGGTAAATTTAAGATCAGATGTATGTTCCAGGCGTCGGGTTTTGAAACCACATTTGAAAATGGTACTTATTTTTTCAGAAAGGCTTCTTTTTCAGTAGGTAACCTAAAAGTTTCAGGAACAGGTTCAACTTTTTTAATCGATACCTCTTTCTTCCTTGTGAAAAACAAACTCTTTATTAAAGACAATTGCAGTTTTATAACCAATAAGTTTTCTTTTTACGCTCCTTTCTCAAACGCTTCAAGAACAAGTATACCGGCAAATATAAATTTCGGTTCAAGTACAAAACTAACGGACAATAGTCTTGCGGCAGTTTGCGGCGCCACCATTACTACAAAACCGGAATGTGCGGGTCTGTGTAGCGGAGTGTTTAGTTATACAATTGATCCCAGTTGCGTTGCCGGACCTTATACAATTGACGTTTCTAATGGAAACCCGGGTATTAATTGTCAAAATACTTCAGCGTTATTAAGTGGTAGTAATGTTCCAATGAGTAATACTATTTCTAGCGCCTGCGATTGTCCATCCCAGTATGTAATCTCAATTTATGATAATTCATTTTTGCAGATTCCTTTAACTATTAATGGAAGTTTTGGGGCCACTAATTTTAATTTTACTCCACCTTCTTTCGCATTAAGTTCGTTCATTAAACCAACAAGTTGTAATGCGGTGTGTGATGGAACTATGACTTTAAATCCATCCGGAGGAATAGGACCATACACTATAACGGTATTGCCCGCAGTGGTTCCCACATTTTCGACAGCGGGAGGGTTTACACTGGGAGCTTTATGCGCAAATGTGTATACATTTACCATTACTGATAAAAATGGTTGTTCCAGCGGCCCGATTACAAAAACAGTAACTTCGCCACCGCCGGTTTCAACAGGATCGGTTGTTGCAAATATTGCATGTAATGGAAATTGTACTGGTTCATTGGTAATTAATCCATCGGGAGGTAACCCAGGATCGTATACAGTTGCATTTAGTACAGGAAGCACGTTTATTGTTCCGCCTGCAGGCACTGCGTCTGTAACCAACCTATGCGTAAGTGCTATTTCGGCAACTGTAACCGATACTAAAGGGTGCAAGGCAATAACCAGCACCAATATTACCCAACCACCAGCGATAACAATTACTCCTACACAAACCAACGTTTCCTGTTTTGGCACATGCGATGCTACAGCCTCAGTTTCAGTGAGCGGGGGAGTTGCTCCATATACTTATACGTGGAGTCCTGCCGCTTCCGCTACAAATGTTGCATCGGGTTTATGTGCCGGAACACAAACTGTAACTATAAAAAACAATGGAGCACAGTGTACCAACACGCTCGGGTTTGTTATTACACAACCTGCATCAATTGTTATAACGCCAACCGTAGGTAACATCAGCTGTCCTGCCGCCTGTACGGGTTCCGCTATTGTGAGCTCTACCGGAGGTTTCGGAGTAACAACGTTTACCTGGTTTGCGGCAGGAAACACTATTATCTCAACAACATCTTCAATCACATCGCAATGCGCAGGAACATACACTGTTTTAGCTAAAGATGGAAACGGTTGCACAACACAGTCGGTTATCACCATTACCGCGCCGCCTGCATTTACCTTAACTTCTGCCACACAAAGCATAACCTGTTTCAGTACCTGTTCAGGTGCAGCAACGGTCAATGTAAGTGGCGGCACCCCGCCTTATACTTTTACCTGGAGCCCGGCCACGACTTCAGTTGTTTCAGGCGGAACTACCACCGCCACCAACCTGTGCCAGGGTAATTATTTTGTGAGTATAAAAGACGCGTCGTTATGCGCACCAACCCAGGTAACTCTTACTATACAGCAACCGCCGGGCATAACCCCCAATATTACAACAACCTCATTGTCCTGTAATAATGTGTGTAACGGGTCTATAAATTCAGTGCCTTCCAATGGGGTAGGAGCATATAGCTTTACTTTGGTAACACCAACTTCAGCATCTATAACAACAAATCCGCCTTATACTAATCTTTGCGCGGGAACTTATACCCTATATATTAAAGATCAGAATTGTAAACAATCTTTTACAACCAGCCTGGCGCAACCCAATGTGCTGGTGGCTTCGGTTGTTTCCAATTCGGTTTCGTGTTTTAATGTTTGTAATGGTTCTTTGTCGGGAAGTGTTTTAGGTGGTACTCCCGGTTACACATTAATGTGGGCCACCCCAACTGGTACAGTTGCAGGTGGCGTAGTAGGCGGGGTGTGTGCCAACCAGGTTTATACCTTTACTGCAACTGACGCCAATGGATGCGTGGCTACAAAAACTGTTTCCATTAGCCAGCCGACTTCAGCGATATCCGCCACAATCAATCCCACTCCGCCTTCCTGTAACACGGGCTCTAACGGGGCATTAAGTGGAGTAGTGGTGGGAGGAACTCCTGGTTATACTTTAAACTGGTCTAACGGATTTACAGGTAATCCAAATTCAGGACTTTTTGCCGGAAATTACACTTTAACGGTTACAGATGCCAATGGCTGTGTTTCAACATTTACAACAACATTAGTTGCGCCTACTTCCATTACCGTTGCGGCCAACACGGCCAGTCCGAGCTGTGCCGGGTTTTGTAACGGCTCAGCTACCGTTACCGCTAATGGAGGAACTCCTTCTTACACCTATCAGTTAAATGTTTTTCCTTTTACGATAAACACAACTGGTATATTCTCTGGTTTATGCGCCGGTAATTATATTGTAAACGTAAATGATTCTAAAGGTTGTTCGCAATCTGTTAATTTTTCAATTTCCAACCCACCGGCTCTGACACCTGCCATTACAGGAACTCAATCAAGCTGTAATTTGTGCGGTGGAGCGGCTACGGTTACTCCTGCGGGCGGTGTTCCGGGTTATACGGTAACGTGGACCAATTCGGTTAGCGTAGTGGTTGGAACCGGAACGACAATAAGTGGTTTGTGTGTTGGAAATTTCACGGCCAGCATTAAAGATGCGAATGGTTGTGTTGCTACGGTAAGCACCACAATTGTTCAAACAGTAACAGTTTCGGTTGTAACAGGCGGAACACCTATTCAATGTTTTGGCGCCTGCACCGGTTCAGCGGTTGCTAATCCGGCGGGGGGAGTCCTTCCTTATACCTACACATGGAATGTCACCGGACCACCAACTCAAACAACGTCAACTGCAATCAATCTTTGCGCCGGAACTTACTCAGTTATTGTGAAAGATAATAACGGATGTGCAAATACGGGAACCATTACATTAAATAATCCGCCCGCTATTGTTGTTAATACTACGCAAACCAATGCAACATGTTTTGCAAATTGCAACGGTGTTCTTTCGGCAACAGCTTCAGGAGGTACCGGTCCTTTAACGTATTCCTGGAGCCCTGGTGGACAAACAACATCTTCAATTAATGGTTTATGCATAGGTGGATATACTCTTACAGTGAAAGACGGTAATAATTGTTCAAAGGTTTTAACGTTTAGTGTTACGCAATCCAACTCTATTACTGCCACGTTTACTACTACCCAACCAAGCGGTTGCGGCGTTAATAACGGAAGCATCTGTGCAACGCCAAGTGGTGGAACCGGCGGGGGTTATACCTTTACCTGGTCGCCTGTAGCCGGCAATGCAAGTTGTCTTACTGGTCTTGGTGCCGGTGTATATTCCCTTGTGGTAGCAGACGGAGCGGGTTGTACCACAACGCTATCAAGTTTACTTACTAATCCCACTGGTCCTACTTTGTCTATTGTTTCAACGTCGGTAAATTGCTTTGGAGGAAATACCGGATCAGCAACCGTTACGGCAACGGGTACTGCTCCATTTGGATTTACCTGGACACCAATTGGCGTAGGTTTTGTTAACATCGGTAATGTTTCTATCGGTAGTTCATTAATCAGCGGTACGTACGCTATTTCTGTTTCACAATCCAACAGCTGTGTTACTACTCAAACGATAAATATTGCTACAGCACCAGCATTTACAGTAAGTACGAATGTTACAAACCCTAAATGTAATGCCTCCTGTAACGGATCAATAACGGTTGTTACCTCCGGCGGAACCCCCGGCTATACTTTCGCATGGTCGTCCGCAACCATTACAGGTGTAGGTACGCAAACCGTTACCAATCTTTGCGCCGGTGCGTATACTTTAAATACTACAGATGCAAATTCCTGTGTAAAATCTCAGGTATTTAATCTTATAAATCCGCCAGCTATTGTATTGACCAATACAGCCAGTAATGTTCAATGTTTTAATGCTTGTAACGGTTCTATTGTTGCCAATGCTAGCGGAGGCACGGCGCCTTTATCCTATAACTGGTTACCGGTGGGAGCTTTTTCAGGATCCACGACAGCTACGGTTTTAAATCTTTGCCCTGCTGTATATACAGTAGTAGCAACTGATGGTAATGGATGTACAAAAACAAATACCATTAATATTACCCAACCTCCATTGTTAACCAGCACATTAACTTCGTTGAATGCTACGTGTTCCAACTCCTGTAATGCCACCGCTACGTTAGTTGGGGCGGGAGGCAGTCCGAATTACAATTTTAGCTGGACAGGAAGCCCTTCGACAATATCAGTCGCAACAGGTATATGCCCGGGAAGTTATTCAGCCACACTTACTGACGCCAATGGTTGTTCGGTAGTAAAAACATTTACTGTAACAGCTCCACCTGCCTTTACTGCAACGCTGGCACCTTTCAGTCCGTTGTGTAACGCTGTGTGTAATGGAAGTATTACCACCACGCTTGCCGGCCAGCAGGGAACTGTGAACTTTAACTGGACGCCCACAGGATCTGGCCAGAATCCCAATGGTCTATGCCCGAATAACTATACATTAATAGCAACAGACAATGCTGGTTGCCAGGTTAGCGCTGTAACCACGTTAACTAATCCTCCGGCAGTGCTTGCTAATGTTACGTTTACTAATCCAGCCTGTAACGCCAGCTGTAACGGAGCTGCGCTAAGCACACCAGCCAACGCTGTTGGAACTGTGAATTACACCTGGACACCCGGTCCTCCTACATTTACAACACAAAGTATTAATGGTTTATGCGCGGGTAATTATACTGTTCAAATAAAAGATCAGAATGGTTGTCAGGCTCTTCAAACTTTTACACTAAGTAATCCTCCACTTTTAAATGTTAATCCTTCCAGTGCTCCTGCAACCTGTTCGGTAAATAATGGCGCTATTACACTTCTCGTTAGCGGAGGAACTCCTACTTATAATTTTGTTTGGAGCCCTGCTGTATCCACTACTTCAGTAGCTAACGGATTAGGAGCTGGTATTTACACGGTAGTTGTAGCTGATGCCAATAACTGTACAAACACTGTAACGATCCCATTAAGTAATTCAAACGGACCAAGCTCAGCACCGGTTACATCATCGAGTATTTCATGTAACGCCATGTGTACCGGAGCAGCTTCAATAAATCCTGCAACAATTACCGGTGGAACGCCGGGTTATACGATCAGCTGGATTTCACCGCCTTCTCCATCTACAGTAAACCCTCTTGTAAATTTATGCTCAGGAACTTACTCAGCACAAATTAAAGATGCCATGAGTTGTATACTGTTTACGGCAGTAACGATATCGCAGCCTGCGCCGCTAACAATTAATCCAAACGTTGGTTTGCCTACTTGTAATGGGATCTGTAATGGTTCTGTAAATCTTAACCCTACAGGTGGAACACCAGGTTATAATTATACCTGGACGCCGGTCGCAGCTAATTCTCCGGTTATCATAAACGTTTGTGCAGGAACACTCACTGTTCAAATTAAAGACAATAATAATTGTTTGTCTACCCAAACAGTAAATGTGGCAGCGGTTCAAAATATTGTTGTTTCAACCAACACAACAGCTAACATCTGTTTTGGCAACTGCGCAGGCGGAGCCACTGTAACTTCTATCGTAAATGGTATAGCGCCGTTTACCGAAAACTGGAGTAACGGACAATCAGGACCAATTGCCTCGGGTTTATGCAACGGTGTTTATACCCTTATGGTTACGGCTTCCAACGGTTGTACCAATAATTTTACTACTTCGATTACATCTCCGGCACAAATTACGGCTACCAATGCTATAGTATCGCCGTCGTGTAATATATGTAATGGTACTTCAATCGCTACTGCTGGCGGTGGGATTGGGCCATATACATACAGCTGGACCTCCGGAGCCAATACTCCAACCGCAACCAACTTATGTGCAGGATTGTACCAGGTTCTGGTTACCGACAACGTGGGGTGTAACCAGAGCATCAACGTACCAATAAGCAACGTGCCCGGTATAGCAGGAGAAAACTTTACAATATTAAATGAGCAATGTGCCGGTTCCTGCAATGGCGCCGCTACGGTGCAGGCTTTAGGGGGTACTGCTCCCGTTACATATACATGGTTAACGAGTCATGCTGTTACTAATTCGGTGATCAGCGGTTTATGTTCCGGCAGTTATTTTGTTCAGATGCAAGATGTACAAGGTTGTATAAGAACATCGTCTACAACAATCGGATCTTCTCCAGGATTAACTCTTTCGCCTTTCATTTCTCCTCCAACATGTAATTCCACAAATGGAACTATTAGTATTGTGCCCATAGGCGGTCCAGGGCCCTATTCTTTTTTATGGTCGCCAACCGGATCTACTTTATCATCCATAACAAACATAGGTCCGGGTAACTATTCTGTTTCTGTTACGGATTTAAACGGTTGTTCAAAAACATCTGCGTTTACTCTTAGTAACTTTAACAATCCTTCCATTACAGCTACGCAAAACAACGTGAACTGTTTCGGCGCATGTACCGGATCCGTTAATGCCCTTGCTACAAGCACTGCAGCGGGCGCAGTGACATATAGCTGGAGTGTTGGTGGAAATAATCCATTTGTTACCAATGTTTGCCCTGGCATTATTACTTTAACCGCTACGGCTCCCGATGGTTGTATTGCGCTGCAGTCTTTCACAATTACCGGTAATCCTGCCATGCAATTAAGTATATCCAATGTTCAGAATATAAAATGTTTTGGTGATTGTAACGGACAGATAACTTTAATTCCAAGTGGGGGGATTTTGCCGTATTCTTTCACATGGACACCAGGCACTAACTCTAATCCTCAATTCTCTTTATGTGCCGGAAATTATTCAGCCACAGTTATAGATTCTAAAGGTTGCAGTATAACTACTACGGCAAGTATTAACGGACCGGCACAACCACTTGCTTTAACCAATACAGTTACAAATTCATCCTGCAGTACTTCAGCCGATGGTTCGGCCAGCGTGACCCTTACGGGCGGAACGCCTTCCTATACCTATAACTGGACCAGCAGTTCTTCCTTCACCAGCAGTTCACAAAATCTCACGAATGTATTATCCGGAAATTACACGCTGAACGCGGTAGATGCGAATAGCTGTACTATTATTACTACTGTTCAGATTGTTCCGACAGTTACGGTGGACGCGAACGCGGGCAGAGACTCCACCTTCTGCAGCGGCGGATCTATTATTCTTAATGGCAATAATTCACTTGGAGCAAGCGGAGGATATAACTGGACAAATATTACAAGTACTGTTTCAATTTCGAATTCTTCAACCGTGAATATTATGCCTGCTTCCGGTACCAGCACCTACGTTTTATTAGTGGTGTCAAGTGTGTCTACCTGTGTTGACAGGGATACCGTGGTGATCAATTCACTGCCTTTACCGGTGGTGGATGCTGGCCCAACGTATACCATTTCATTGTTCTCGAATGTTTCCATTGGCGGCAGTCCTACTTCACCAACAGGCGTAACCTTTACATGGTCGCCAGCTTTAACGCTTGATAACCCTTCTCTTACCAACCCGGTTGCATCCAATACCGTTAATACAACTTATACAGTTTCAGTAACGGATGCCAATGGATGTACGGCCAGCGATACGATGCAGGTATTGTTATATCCTGAGATAAAAATCCCGAACGGCTTTAGTCCGAATGCGGATAATAAGAACGATAAATGGATCATTGATAACATTGGCCAGTTTACTGATAATGTGGTTGAGGTTTATAACCGCTGGGGTGAATTGTTGTTTTATTCGAAGGGCTACAATGTGCCATTTGACGGCAAGTACCAGGGCAAGGATTTACCTGTAGGAACGTATTATTACATTATTAATTTAAATCATCCGGCATACCCTAAACCTTATACCGGTCCTTTAACCATATTCAGATAACCAGATGAAGAAATTTTATTACATATGGTTTTTTAGTTTGCTAACGGTTTGCTCTTTTGCCCAGCAACTTCCGCAGTACTCGCAATATATGCTCAACGAACTGGCAATTAATCCTGCCGTAGCAGGTAAAGATGAATTTGCAGATGTACGGTCCAACAACCGTTACCAGTGGGTTGGAATAACAGACGCTCCGAGAACTTACATGTTAACCATTCATGGACCCATTAAAGCAAAAAATATGGGACTGGGAATGCATCTGTATACAGATATTGTAGGCCCCACCAGGAGAACAGGTCTTACCTTTGCGTACGCCTATCATCTTAAATTAAACAAACAGGATGTAAGATTATCTTTCGGACTTAACGGAGGTATTCTGCAATGGGGTATTGACGGAAGTAAGCTTGTGTTGCATGATACCGGTGACCAGGCACTTCTTACAACATATCAGACAACCTACGTTCCTGATCTGGGAGCGGGAATTTACTTTCACAAAAAAGACAGATTTTATCTTGGCTTAAGCGTTCCGCAAATGTATCAGGCTCCTATTGGTCTATACCCTGGCGTATCTTCAAAAAGCAGGCTGGCGAGTCATTTTAATCTGAATGGCGCGTATACTTTTGATTTAGGAGATGATTTTAAGCTTCAACCTTCTTTCCTTATTAAATACGCAGTGCCGGCACCGCCAAAACTGGAAGGCGGTATGCGATTAATTTATAAAGAACAGGTATGGATTGGTGGTAATTACAGACACAACGACGCTTTTACATTCTTAATAGGCTATATGTATAAGAATTACCTGATGATTGGATATTCATACGATTATACTACAACCAATATCAGGAAATATTCTACCGGAACCCATGAAATCATGCTTGGTATCCGTTTCTCGAAAAAGCAGGCAGCAACCTGGGAGAAAAACTCAACCGTTGCCCCACAGATAAATTAAGTAATTTTTTTGCTTAGTGATGATGTCCGCCCGGGCCATGAACATGCCCGTGCTCCAGTTCCTCTTGTGAAGCTGGTCTTACATCGAGTACCTCGCCAATGAAATGAAGATCAAAACCTGCAAGAGGGTGATTAAAATCCATTTCAACGGACGAGTCAGTAATTTCCATTACACGGCCAACCAATTGATTTCCTTCAGCATCATTCATTTCAATGTCTTCGCCAACTTTCACGCGGGCTTCATCAAATTTGCCATCTACCATGAAAGCGCTTTTATCCACTTTAACAATGTATTCTTCTTCAAAAACACCATAAGCTTTGGAAGCTTCAATTTTGAAATCAAATTTATCTCCTTTTTGTTTTGATGTCAGGTTTTCCTCAAAGTCAGGAAGTACGCCTCCGAAACCAAACAGGAAGGTAAAAGGCCTGTCGGTTGAAGTTTGTTCTACTAACTCTTCGGGGCCGTTTTCACTGCTTGCGGTTAGGTTATAGCTCACGGATACTACTTTGTGTTCTGATACTTGCATGAATTAAATTTTGGTGAAATTAATATTTATAATTTATTTTATTACAAAAGCTTTAAATTTTTTTCTAACATGAATTTTAATTTTTCCTTTGAAAGCTGCGCGTTTATTTCTCCGCCATAGGTTAGCGAAATGGCACCAGTTTGCTCGCTCACGCTAATGGCCAGAGCATCCGTGTTTTCGGTGATCCCCACCGCAGCGCGATGACGCATGCCGTAATGGGCCGGAAAATTTTCTTTTTCTGTTACAGGTAAAACGCATCTCGCGGCCACTATCCGGTTGCCTTTAATGATAACTGCTCCATCGTGTAAGGGAGAGTTTTTATAGAAAATATTTTCAAGCATCCGCGCCGATAAAGCAGAATCAATCGAATCGCCGGTATTGATAAAAAATTTCAGGTCGGTCTTT
Source organism: Bacteroidota bacterium (assembly GCA_013816895.1). Taxonomy (GTDB): domain Bacteria; phylum Bacteroidota; class Bacteroidia; order B-17B0; family Aurantibacillaceae; genus Aurantibacillus. Next base: position 9,175 of record JACDDR010000036.1, on the reverse strand, counting down.
CGCTCAATAATGATGAGAGCCCCCGTTTTACTGAGACTCATGTTAGCGCAGGCCGTAGCAACTTCTTCCACATCCAGGAATATTTCATTGGCAACGGAGGAAGAGAAATTCAGTTTAAAAACATTTTTCCATTTAATGTTTTTTATAAAATCATTGGAGCCGATATAAAGAAGAAATTTCCTGATTTCCTGCTGAAAGACGATCATGATAACGATCACCCCTACATTCACAAACTTTCCGAGAATAGCCGAGAGCAGTTTTAATTCAAACGCTTTTATGAAAATATACGCAAGATAAATAAGGGCAAGGCCAATAAAAATATTGATGGCAGATGTGCCCTTAACCAGGTTGTAGGCAATGTACAGGATAATGGCAACAAGAAAAATATCAATGGCGTCCGTTAAGCCAAAGGAAATAAAAAATATAATATTTAAAGAAGTCAATATTATTTTTCTTTCACAAGGTGTCTTTCATACATTTCATGTACCAGGCCGTCAGATAAACCTATCTGGGGCACGAATATTTTTTCTACATCAGCGTTTTTCATTACGCTTAAAAAAATCTTAGCTGCAGGCACAATTACGTCTGCCCTATCGGGCTTTAACTCCAGGCGTTCGATCCGTTCCTGGTAGGTGTAAGACGACAACATTTCATAAAGACCTTTCAGTCGCTCATAACTTAAATGCTTGGTTTCTTTTTTACCGCTCATTTTAAAGATCTTGTTGATGTTACCACCAGAGCCGATCGCGAAGAGTGGATGGATGCCAAATGTATTTTTTTTCAACCAGGCTTTCATTTCATCCCACTCGTTTTTATCCACTTTATCCAGCAACATTCGCACCGTTCCAATATTAAAGGACTTGGCTGCAATAACTTTATTATCAAAATACAAAGTGAGTTCGGTGCTTCCGCCGCCCACGTCTATATATAAGTAAGCGTGTTTCGGATTTAAAATATCTTCGATGTGATTGGAAAATACCAGTGCCGCTTCATTCTTCCCGTCAATTATTTCCACTTCAATATCAGCCTCAGCTTTAATTCTTGCTATCACTTCCTCGCCATTTACAGCGTCGCGCATGGCGCTGGTGGCTACCGCGCGGGAAGCCTGCACGCCATACGCCATTATTAACTGGTGGAATCCCTTTAAGGCTGTAATGAGTTTCGTGGCCTTTTCATCGGATATCCTTCCATTCATAAATACATCTTCGCCCAAACGTACAGGCATGCGAATCAGTTCTTCTTTATTGAAATGAGGCTTTCCGTTTACAATATACACCCTGCAAAAAAGCAGTCGTATAGCGTTACTTCCAATATCTATTGCTGCAAAAACCATCAGTTATTTAAAATTATTTTTTGTTGTTTAAGACTCATGAATTTTTCATTGTCTTTTTTTAAATATTCGTACACAGCGTCCTGAGCCCGAACTTTCTTTTCGCCGGGTTTTGGTTTTTTATAAACGTTCTCCTGTTTTTTGTCAAGAATTCTCACTTTTGTATTTCCCGAAAGCTGAATGGCGATAATATCTTTTATCTGCTTACGCACTTCCGCGTTATAGATCGGAACCGCTACTTCGCTTCTGCTATCAAGGTTACGGCTCATCCAGTCTGCAGAGGAAATAAAAATCTTTTCGTGCCCGTTGTTATTAAAAATAAATACACGCGTGTGTTCCAGGAATTTATCTACTATACTGAAAGCTTTGATATTATCGCTCCAACCTTCCAATTCTGTTACCAGTGAACACGCACCTCTGATGATCAATGTTACCTGAACACCCGCCTTACTGGCTTCGTACAGCTTTTCAATCATTTCCTTATCCACCAGACTGTTTAATTTTAAAGTGATGGCCGCTTTCTTTTTGGCTTTCGCAAACTGAATTTCTTTATTAATAAGCATTATCAATTCTCTGCGCATAAAAAACGGCGCAACCAAAAGATGCTTGAACTGGAATACTTTGAAATTGTTTTCGTAAAAGTCAAATACCTTCCCAAGGTCTTCAGCAATTTGCTTGTTGGCGGTGAGTAATGAAAAATCGGTATATACCCTGGCGGTCTTCTCGTTAAAATTACCGGTGCCAATGTGCGCGTAGTTAACGGTCTTTCCGTTTTCTTTCGTGGTAATAAGAATCAGCTTAGAGTGCACCTTCAATCCCGGCACGCCATAAATAACCCTGGCTCCTTCTTCCTGTAGTTTGTTGGCCCAGTAAATATTATTGGCTTCATCAAAGCGCGCCTGCAGTTCAACGAGTACCGAAACTTTTTTTCCGTTTTTTACGGCGTTGATCAATGCATTGGCTATTTTGGAAGAATCAGCCGCCACACGGTACAGCGTGATCTTAATGCTTTCCACCGTTGGATCAATAGAGGCTTCACGCAGTAAGTGAATAATATGATTGTATGTGTGATAAGGATAATGCAATAAAATATCACGCTGCTTGATGACTTTTAAAGTGGTGAAAGGATTATTGATAAGATACTTATGCTGTAAAGGCTGCGGATTGTTATATACCAGAGACTTATCTCCCGGATTCGGGAAATTCATAAAATCTTTAAAGTTGTGATATCTGCCACCGGGAATAGCATTGTCTTTTTTTGCCATCCCCAATTTTTTCATGATGTACTTCAACATGTCGTTAGGCATTGCTACGTCATACACAAAACGTACAGGTTGTCCCTGCTTGCGTGCCTTCACACTTTTCGAAATTTTTTCGATCATGCTTTTACTTACGTCATTGTCCATCTCCAGTTCGGCATCACGCGTCAGCTTAATGTTGTAAGCTTCCACGGTGCGGTACCCGAAAACATCAAAGATCTGATCGGTGTTAAAACGAATTACATCATCCAGCAAAATTATATAATGCTTGTTGCCCTGTTTTGGCAGCACTACAAAACGGGGTGTAACCTTCGAGGGAATTTCAATAAGTGCGAACTTGTTTTTTTGTTTTGTAAGAATGGACTCCAGTTTGAGGTAAAGATAACTGGCCTTATCTTTCATGTAAGGGAAAGGCTTGCCATCGTCGATCATTACCGGGAATAAGGTAGAAACTACTTCTTCACTGAAATAATCACGCACAAAATTTTGCTGCGCGTGACTTAGTTCCTTCTCATTAATAATAAAAACGTTACTGGCTGCAAGTTCTTTGGTAAGTTCCTGGTAAATATCTTCAAAACGATTCTGCTGTTCAATAACGCGACGCTGCAATCTTGTGAGAAGCTCATTCGGATCTTCTCCATAAACACTGATTGCTTTTTTACCGAGCTTTGAAAGGCGTCTTACGGTTGCTACTCTCACCCTGTAAAATTCATCGCGGTTGTTACTGAAAATCCCCAGGAATTTCAAACGTTCAATAAGAGGCGTGGTTTTATCCGCAGCTTCCTGTAATACCCTTTCGTTAAAGGATAGCCAACTGATCTCGCGATTAATATATGGGGTTGATTTTTTTTTCATCCAATTGAGTTCAGTTATTGTTCTTAAAGTTTTTAGGAAACTGGTAAAAGCCCAGTTCGCCTTTCTTTTCCGCTATATCCTGCCATCCGTTCACGGAAAATTTTATGCCTGTTATTCCGCAGGTTGGTACATCCTCAATAAAAAAGTCGTTAAGCAGGGCATTACACACTTCAGTGATAGCGGGGTTATGGCAAAAAACAGCAAGAGAAGTTACATCATTCGGTTGTTCCCGGATGATGGAAATTAAATTTTTAGAGGAGGATTCATAAATATTTTTTTCAAGTGCAAAATTGCTCATGTTAAAATCGAAAGTCCGTGCAAAGATAAGCGCAGTGTTCAATGCGCGGGTAGCAGTGCTTGAAAGAATTTTTGCCGGCACGGTCTGATTTTTCAGAAACCATCCGCTCATAAAGTAAGCGTCGCTATAACCCCGCTCATTCAGCGGCCGGTCCACATCCTTCAGAAACTCAGTGCCCCAGTCGCTTTTAGCGTGTCGTATCAGGAATAGTTCTTTCATATATTTTTATTTTTTATCTCTGAAATGGTTATCCGAAACAAGCGTTGACTTCCCCGTAATCACTGGCCACTCTTCATGTTACTAATGTTTGAAAAGTAAGCGCAAATAAAAAAAAATAAAACTATAATTTTACATAAAACAATGCTTTGTTATGAGCAATAATTCAACAGTGAGGTGTCCTAACTGCCAGCATGAATTCCCCATCGGAAATGCCCTGGCTCAGGAGATAGAAGGCGAAATAAGGGGAAAGTATCTGAAAAGGTACCAGGAGGACAAGTTGAAGATGGAAGCTGAAAAGGCCCAATTGGCGCAAGAAAGCGAGAAAATCAAACTTCAGGCTGAGAATCAGGAACAGATCATCGCCGATAAAATGCGGGCCGCAAAACAGCAATTGGAGCAGGAAGCCATCAAAAAGGCAGCCGGTGAAATGCAGCTTCAAATGGAAGCCCTGAATAAGGAGCTTCTAGAAAAGTCCCAAAGACTCAAAGAAAGCCAGGTAAAAGAGCTTGAACTGATGCAAAAGGAAAAGCAGCTCAGAGAGCGGGAAGAGAGCCTGAAGCTTGACCTTGAAAAGCAAATGCAGGAAAAGCAGAAGGAGATAGAGGAACGGGCAAAAAAAATGGAAGGCGAGAAATACGCGCTTAAGTTCAGAGAGATGGAAAAAAAACTGGCCGACCAGGTTGAGCTCACTGAAGTAATGCAGCGTAAAATGGAACAAGGCAGCATGCAGCTTCAGGGCGAAGTGCAGGAACTGGCCCTTGAAGAATTACTAAGGAGCACGTTTCCTTTCGACGTGGTGGAAGAAGTGGCCAAAGGAATTAAAGGAGCAGACTGTATTCATCATGTGCGCAATCACCTGGCACAACCCTGCGGTAAGATCATCTACGAAAGCAAACGCACTAAAGCTTTTTCTAACGACTGGATAGACAAATTGAAAACGGATATGCGTTCGCAGCAGGCCGATATGGCTATACTGGTAACGGAAACATTGCCAAAAGACATGGATTCTTTTGGATTTAGAGAGGGAGTGTGGATCTGCAGGTTCGCTGATATTAAAGCGATAGCCTTTATTTTAAGGGATACACTCATCAAAATAAATACAGCTGTAGTTAGCCAGGAAAACAAGGCAGATAAAGCGCACCTCATTTACAGTTATGTTACCGGAGTTGAATTCCGGCAAAACATTGAAGCCATTCTGGAAGGCTGGCTGGCATTGAAAGACGGCATTACGCGCGAGAAAATACAAATGGAAAAGATCTGGAAAGAACGCGAGAAACAGATCGACAAAACATTAACCAACACAGCGCAGTTTTACGGCTCTATCAAAGGAATTGCCGGTAACGCGGTGGGCGACATAAAACTTCTTGAATAAATTTTTTACACCGTATGAAATTTTTCATCCCCTTTCTTTTTTGTTTAATTTCATTTGCTTCTTTTTCACAACAGAAAAAAAACGAGATCAATGATTTTACGGTTTCACTGCATGAAGAAACAGTAAATAAAGTGCTTGCCGCGGTGGGAGATATCAGTGGTGCCAATACTTACGAGATCATGTTTATCACCGCTCCTTACCAGTGGACGGTTAAAAATCCGAAGATAAATATCCGCCCGGATAGCAGTGATTTCACATGCGACGCTTTGGTAAATGCCGGCCCAATCAGCTATAAAACAAAAGTAATTGGGCATGTAAAAATAACCTACGATAATACCACAAACCTTATCAACATTAAAATTGCACGCGCTATTTTTGAGTTGTACACGATGGTGTTTGGTAAAAAAGTTCATATCAAAGACATTCACCTGGAAGATTATTTTAAAGAACCCTTTTCGTTTGAAGGTCCCCGCAGCATGGCCACGGAAATGGCGTTCCAGATGCCCGACAGTACCATGAAAAAAATTTATGTACAGCCAACAGAATGCAGGATGGAATTAAAATGGAAAGAAATTTGCACAGCCTGCGAGGTAGCGGCAAGTGACAAGCCTTTTAAGCCTGTAGTGAAAGTGATCCCGCCAATTGAAGCCACAAAAACTGCCACGGTTCAGCCGCCCCGGGCTCAGAAAAAATAAGTATTTTTACGGTACTTATGTACAGGTTATTTAAGCTCTTCTGGGATTATAATTTGCCGCGCTGGTCTATCCTGATCCTCGATGTACTTATTTGCGCATTTGCCTTAACCATTGCGTTCTTAATTAAGTTTGATTTTACAACCATTCCGCCTACCGACGCTAAAAATCTGCCTTACGATTTTTTGATAGTTCTTAGTATCCGGTTTATTTCCTTCGCCCTTTCAAAAACATACAAAGGTGTAGTGCGTTATACAAGTTCACGTGACACAACGCGTATTTTTATTGTAGTTCTTACAGGAAGTCTCCTCGTTTTTGCATTAAATCTTCTTTCTCTTAAATTTATTTTAGACGCGTATTTTATTCCCACTTCGGTGATTATCATCGACGGATTAGTGACTTTATTTTTAATGATAAGTTCCCGCCTTGCTGTTAAAGCCATTTATTTTGAAAGTAAGAACCCTGCGAAAGAAAAAATGAACGTGATCATTTACGGTGCCGGTGAGGCAGGTATGATCACAAAGCGCACGCTTGACAGGGACGCGGCCATTAAATACAAAGTGGTTGGATTTATTGATGACGATAAAGAAAAGGCGGGAAGAAGTGTAGAAGGCATTTTTATTTCCACGCCTGATAAATTGCTTCAGCTTGTAAAAGAACATGAAATCGAATTTGTTATCATTTCCATTCAAAATCTTTCTCCTCAAAAGAAGAATGAGATCACTGATTTATGTCTTGCCAATAATGTTCGCGTACTGAACGTTCCGCCGGTTACAAAATGGATCAACGGCGAATTAAGTTTTAATCAGATCCGCAGTATTAATATTGAAGATCTTTTGGAACGAGATCCGATAAAACTGGACAATGATATTATCAGCGCTCAGTTAAAAGGTAAAATTATTTTAATAACAGGCGCTGCGGGCAGTATTGGCAGTGAGCTCGCGCGGCAGTGTTCCAAATATCAACCTGCAAAAATATATTTACTCGATCAGGCCGAAACCCCATTGCATGATCTGGAACTGGAATTTTCCGACAAGTTTAGCAGCATACCTTTTGAAGTTGTGATGGCGGACGTAAGGAATTTTGAACGCATGAGCAACGTGTTCGCCACATTTAAACCGAATATTGTTTTTCACGCCGCTGCTTACAAACATGTTCCAATGATGGAGAACAATCCTTCTGAATCCATTCTTACAAATGTGCTGGGTACAAAAAATACGGCCGATCTCGCTGCAACGCATGGAGTGGAACGTTTTGTGTTTGTGAGTACCGACAAGGCTGTAAATCCAACAAACGTTATGGGTGCCAGTAAACGTATTGCTGAAATTTATATTCAAAGTCTGGGTAAAAAAACAAATACCAAATTCATTACAACACGGTTCGGAAATGTATTGGGCTCCAACGGCTCAGTAATACCACGATTTAAAAAGCAGATAGATACCGGTGGTCCAATTACAATTACGCATCCCGATATCACCCGTTATTTTATGACCATCCCTGAGGCAAGCCAGTTAGTGCTGGAAGCGGCAAGTATGGGAAAGGGAGGAGAGATCTTTCTGTTTAACATGGGTAAATCAATTAAAATTGTTGACCTGGCACGAAAGATGATCTTACTTTCAGGATTAAAAGAAGGCAAGGACATTAACATCACTTACACAGGCTTACGTCCGGGTGAAAAACTATACGAAGAATTGCTGGCGGATAATGAAAATGTGTTGCCTACGCATCATTCACAAATATTAATAGGCAAAGTAAGGGAGTATGGTTTTGATGATGTGAACTCAATTATTAACGAGCTGATTGCCACTTTTGATACACAGAATAATGAACTGATGGTGCAGCGCATGAAAGAGCTGGTGCCGGAATTTAAAAGTAACAATTCAGTTTTCCAGAAATTAGATTAGTATGAACGGATTTTTTTTAGGTATAGTATTAAGTATTCCTGTATTTATTTTTTCACAGAACAATAACGCGGATGATGCAGGAAAGGTTGAGCGTGAATCAGAGACAACGCTTAAAAAAAGATTGGAGACAGAAGATGCCCATAAACCCAAACTGGTTGTTGGAATAGTGGTAGATCAAATGCGTAATGATTTTATCTATCGCTATTGGAACCGTTACTCCAATGGAGGTTTCCGCAGACTGGTAAACGACGGATATTATTTTAAAAACAATCATTATAATTATATTCCAACTTACACAGCACCCGGTCACTCGAGCATTTACACAGGTGCAACACCGCGTACTCACGGAATAATTGCGAACGACTGGTATTCAAAAAAGAATAACGCAATGATGTATTGTGTTTCTGATTCATCGGTAAAAAGTCTTGGCTGTGCAAATAAAAACGGAATGATGTCGCCAAAAAATCAGTTGAGTTCTACCATTGGCGATGAGATAAAAATGACGAGTAATAAAAAAGCAAAAGTGTTTGGTATTGCTTTAAAAGACCGTAGCGCTATATTACCTGCAGGACATGCTGCTGACGGGGCCTACTGGTATGATGAAGAAACCGGAAACTTTGTTACATCGAGCTGGTATGTAAATGAGCTGCCGCAATGGGTAAAAGATTTTAACGCGAAGCAATTGCCAAAAAAATACCTTGAAGGTGGGTGGAGTACAATGGCATATCCTGAAGGTTACACAAGTTCAATAGCGGATGATAATAATTACGAAAGCGTTCCTAATAAGAAAGATAAACCAACCTTTCCTTATTCCTATAAAAATTTTATTGAAAAAGGAAATTATGGAATTTTAAAATCTACTCCTTTTGGAAACAGCATTACAAAAGACCTTGCGATAGAGTGTATCAAGAACGAGCAGCTCGGTAAGGATAATGTTACAGATCTTTTTTGCATCAGTTTCTCGAGTACGGATATTATAGCGCACGCTTATGGGCCTCGTTCCGTTGAAGTAGAAGATACTTACCTTAGACTGGACAAGGACATTGAGGAGCTACTGAATATATTGGATAAAGAAGTAGGTAAAAATAATTACGTGGTGTTTTTAACGGCCGATCATGGCGGATCAGATGTGCCAAATCATTTAATAGACAATAAAATTCCGGCGGGCTATTTATGGGATAAGAAAATAAAAAAAGATATCCAATCGTATTTTGTTAACCAGTATGGCGACAGCACGGTGCTGGCA
>JACDDR010000035.1:12872-36741 GCA_013816895.1 Bacteroidota bacterium | reverse complement strand
ACCCTGCTTTTCTCCTATTGTTTCTCTTATTTTTAAAGCTTTAAAATGACACTCTAAAGCTTTTAAATAGTAGTTCATTCTTTTTGCATCATCATCCGTCTGTGTCGCAATATCTGAATACAGGCCCCCAATATTATTTAAAGCCGCCGCGACTTCTCTTTTCAGTCCCAGTTCCTCTCTTATTTTTAGGGATTTAAAATAACACTCCAGCGCTTTTTCGTAATTGCCCTGGTACTTGTATAGTAGGCCAATATTTAATTGCAGGGAGGCAATACCGGGTTTATGTCCCATCTCTTCATAAGTTTTAAGCGCAATCAGATAATATTTCATTGATCCGGCGTAATCTCCCAGGTAATCGTACACGATCCCAATTTCATTAGAAGCAGCGGCTATTGCAGATTTAGAATTTATCTGCTCGCTTATTTGCAAAGCCTTTAAGTGAAAAGTAAGCGCCTGTTGATAATTGCCCTGTGTGCGGTGTATAATACCGATGCTATTTAATGAATAGGCTTCTCCTTCTTTATCATTTATTTCCTGCCTTGCTTTTAGCGCCTTTTCATTATATTCTATGGCTTTTAAATAATCGCCCTGGTACTGATAAGTATTTGCAATGTTATTGAACGAATTGCTTATCGCTTTCTTATACCAGTTGGAGTTTACATTTGCTGTTGTTTTGGCTGAAGAAGTCGCCATGGAAATAGCTTCATTGGCATATTTAAGGGCCTCCCCGTAATTATCAAGATTCAGTTGTTGTTTTGAAAGCCTGTTTAAAGTAGTGATTTTTGCAGTGTCTGAATTTGAGGAGATCAGCGCTTTTTTAAGGCTGTCTGTTTTCACATCCTGCGAAGCCAGTTGTGTTAAACTGAATGCAAGCAGGATCACTATCTGGTATTTTTTAGCTGTTAAATTTTTCAAATTCGTGAATGTTTAATAATTCGCTGCGGTTTTTAATCACAGCTGCGAACCAGGGTTATAACAAATATAACAAAACCCAAGCTCCGCAGAATTTGATGCTTGCGGAATATTTAAAACACTTATGAGCCACGCCTTTAAAATTTACAATTCAACCAGTGAATGAAGGCCCTAATAAGTGACAGAGCGTAATTAATCCGATATTTTTTATAGTCAAGCGGTTGAGCCGGGACACTATTCCTACAGATTTAGGATTTTCTAAAAACCTGAGTCTGTGAAGAATTTTACGCTCACCTGAAATTTCTCCCTTTATAAAAAACGTCTTCTCGGATTGCTGTTTCTCTTTCTTTTTTGGTGGGTGCGTTTTCGTCAAAGAAGGGCTTGCCAAGGTAATCCGTTTCTTTTGGAAAGGGTAGGGGTGAAAGCAAACCTGAGAGGTCGTAACAGCGTTTCACGATAACATGCACTACTTCTCCTTCCTTTTGTAATTTACCTTCCACCATTAATAAACGGGCGTGCAAAATTTCTTTCCGGTATTTATTGAAGGTACTTTCCCAAACAACCAGATTAGAAGTGCCACTTTCATCTTCCATCGTAATAAAACAAATACCTTTGGCAGTTCCCGGTCTTTGTCTTACCAATACTAAGCCGGCTACTTTTATAAATGATCCGTCGTTACGGTTGATTAAATCATTATGGGCGACACAATGTAATTTTGATAATTGTTCACGGATAAAGCTTAAAGGATGCGCTTTTAAGGATAAAGAAGTAGAGCGATAATCTTCAATCACATGTTCAAACAAATGCATCTCTGGTAACGCAATATGTTTTTCTGAATTGGTATCTGGTAATTGTCCCGCAAACAAACCTTGTGCATGATCGCTTAACGCGGAAATTTCCCAAAGGGCTTTTCTTCTGTCTAAACCAATGGAACGAAAACAATCTGCGTCCGCCAGTTTTTCCAAAGCCGATAAAGGCACACCAATATCTACCAACTCCGGTATAGTGATGTTCGCTCCTGAGTCTTGCATCTTGTGTCCCGCATCTCTGAATGCCATTAACAGCTGCATGTCTGCTTCACGCATACCCTGCACTTGCCGGAACCCTAAACGCAGTGCATGATATTTTCCCCGTCCGATCTGATCATCCGGGCATGCATCTTTTTCTTCCAGTGTATTATCCCAATCGGAATAATTAATGTCGACTGCTTTTACAACCACACCATGCTTGCGGGCATCGGTAATAATTTGCGCCGGCTGATAAAATCCCATGGGCATACTGTTAAGCAATGCTGCTGCAAATACATCGGGGTAATAACATTTTAACCAGGAGGAAACATACACCAGCAGCGCAAAGCTTACCGCATGGCTTTCCGGAAATCCATAACTGCCAAAACCTTCCAGTTGCTTAAAAACCCGCATGGCATATTCTTCGGTATATCCGTTCGCTTTCATTCCTTTTACAAGCTTCTCCTGAAACTTACTCACCTTTCCTATGGCTTTAAAAGTGGCCATGCTTCTACGCACTTCATCGGCTTCGGCAGGTGTAAAGCCGGCAGCAACAATGGCTATTTCCATGGCCTGCTCCTGAAACAAAGGCACGCCAAGGGTTCGGCTTAAGACTTCTTCCACTTCTTTTGAGGGATACTCAACAGGTTCTAAACCGTCGCGCCTGCGCAGGTAAGGGTGTACCATATCTCCCTGAATTGGTCCAGGTCTTACAATTGCAACCTGAATTACGAGATCGTAAAAACATTTTGGTTTCAGGCGGGGAAGCATGCTCATTTGTGCACGGCTCTCAATTTGAAAGACGCCAATAGTATCAGCACGGCAGATCATCTCATACACTTTCGCATCATCCTGCGGTATGTTGGCAAGCGTTAGATCTAAATTATAATGTTCTTTACACAGATCAAAGCCTTTTCGAATACAGGTAAGCATTCCTAAAGCCAGTACATCCACTTTTAAAAATCCCAAAGCATCAATATCATCTTTGTTCCATTCAATATTCGTACGGTTTTCCATGCGTGCATTTAATATCGGACAAAGGTCCGACAGCTTATCCTGCGTGATCACAAAGCCACCGGTGTGCTGTCCTAATTGCCTTGGAAAGCCAATGTATTGCCTTGTTAGATCCAACACTTTTAAAAGATGTGGATCTTTTGCGGTAAAGCCCGAAGAAGAAACTGTTTTGCCTTCAAACCATTCTTCGGTAAACTCCCAACTGGATGCAGAAAGGTTGCTGATGGCATCGAGCGATAAACCCATGGCTTTTGCAACATCACGCACCGCGCCTTTATAATGTTGTTGCGTTACCGTTGCAACAATAGCCGCACGGTCTCTTCCATACTTTTGATAAATGTATTGCATTACTTCTTCGCGGCGTTCATGTTCAAAGTCTACATCAATATCGGGTGGTTCATTCCGCGCATCGCTCATAAAGCGGCTGAACAGTAATTTAAATTTAGAAGGATCTACCGAGGTTATTCCAAGGCAATAACAAACCGTTGAGTTGGCGGCTGATCCACGGCCCTGGCATAAAATATTCTGATCGCGGGCAAAACGTACAAAATCGTGAACCGTTAGAAAATAGGAAGCGTAATTTTTACGTTCCATAAAATCGAGCTCAAACTGAATTTGTTGATGAATTGGTTTTGGTATAGTTTCGCCAAACTTTTCTTTGGCACCTTTCCAGGCCAGGTAAACCAGTTCTTCCTGAGGGGTTCTGCCTTCACTGGTAATTTCTTCGGGATAATTATATTTTAATTCACTTAAAGAAAACTGACAAGAGTTCGCTATTTTTTTTGTGTTCTCTATTGCCTCGGGGTATTGTGAAAATAAACGCAGCATTTCTTCCGCCGGTTTTAAATAACGTTCCGCGTTTTGATACAATTTAAAACCTGCATTGTGTATGGTGCATTTTTCTCTTATACAGGTAAGAACATCCTGTAATTCTCGTCGTACCGGTGCATGATAATGTACATCGTTCATGGCAACTAATGGAACTTTATACTCTTTTGATAATTGTGCTAAACGGAATAGTTTCTTACTGTCATTGGCATGATACGAGCGTATGGCGCCCAGGTAAAGTGCATCGCCCAATTCTTTTTTATATTCTTTTAAAGAGCGAATAAAATTTTCTTCAAAATCAAAAGTGGTATTCAAAGAAGCAGGAGGAACCAGAATAAATATAATGCCTTCTGCATAGCGGTAAACATCTACCTTGTATAAATGGCATTCTCCTTTTTCGGCGCGTAAATTTCCTTCCGATAATAAACCTGAGAGTCTGGCATAAGCTTCTTTTGTGGTGGGATAAGCGAGTAGGGGATCACCATCCAATAATTCTAATCTGCAGGCGGGGATGATGCGAATGTTTTTGCCTTTGGTGGCGGTGTAAGCACGCACAATTCCCGCCAGTGTGTTATGATCGGTGATAGCAATTTCACTATATCCTAAGGCCAAAGCTTGCTCAACCATTTCCTCCGGGTGCGAGCCTCCGCGAAGAAAAGTAAAATTGGTTGTTATTTGTAGTTCGGTATAATTCATCTATTGTTAAGTTGTTCTAAAGCGAAAATATTTTTGCTTTCTGCTTCAGGGAAAAAATCCATGCATAAACCATTTCGCGGTACCGCTGTCATAATCGCCCGACCTGAACAACCAGTAACGCACGCCAAGTTCATCTTCCACGCAATAATAATCCCTGTACTGCCCTTTTTCTATCCACCATTCCTGTTCAATACGTTCAGGACCATCCGCTCTTTTTACGGCGTGCCTTACGTTTTTATAAATAAATAATAAAGGAGGATAATCGGGAAGCGGAACGGATACTTCGATCAATTCGGGCACAGGTAAAATATGTAAAGGTCGTGGAAGATCGGTTCTCCATTTGGTAACCGGTTCTTCAACCAGGGAACTAGCTGTTTTAAAAGAACGTTCAGGCCAGTAATGTTCTGCAGGCAAATACCGGTGAATGGATTTTGCGCCCGTGCGGCCCGCAAGCCTGTCAAGGAGCTCCGCAATAGCAGCTTCACTGCCTCCGCTTATTGTCCACAAAGCATCCTGTGAACTGTTTAGTTCTTCAACTACCGGCGCTTCTAAAACAAATAATTCGATGCCAAGATCAGGTTCAATCTCTGATATTTTTAATTCAAATAGCTTGAATAAATGAAGTGTGTTTCGCGATGGCTTGCTGGTGCCTATTTCTTTTTTTATAACAATACCATCTATGCGATAACAGGTGAGTACACATTTTCGCAGACCTTTACTTTCTTTTTGCAACCGCAGACAAAGCGCTTCCAGCAAATTTTTAATGGCAATTTCAATACCTTCTGCGCTGCGTGTAGGTTCTAAACTTGGCAGGCGTTCCTGATAAGGTACCAGTGGTGTCACAAGATCGGGCAATTCCATTTCACTCCCTAATGCCTGTGCTATGCGTGTTAAGGTACTCTGGCCAAAACGTCTTCTCAAAGCAGTTGTTGGCATGGTGATAAATGTAGTAATGGTTTTTAATCCGAGTTTATTAAGCTTATCCACTACAGTTTCTTCGAGCCTTAAAGCGGCAGCTGGTAATAGGCTCAGCGCTTCCATTTCTTTGCCGGAGGTAATAATGCTTCCGTTTTTTCCAAATTTGCAAACTGCCCAGGCCGTACCAATAGTATCTGCCATGGCAAGTCGAACAGTGTAACCAAATGCTTTAAATCGCTTATGGATATCTTTTAAGTACCCTTCTTCGCCACCCAGCAAATGCGTGCAGCCACTTGCGTCGAGTATTAAAGCATCTGGTAAATCAACAGAAATGCAGGGTGTGTAGCGGATGCACCATTCGGCAAGGGCCTGTAATAATTTTGAGGGTTCATCCGGATTAAAATCAAAAACTTCTAATTCAGGAACTAACGCTTTACAGTCTGCCACCACCATGCTTACATTTATTCCTTTTGACTGTGCAAGGGTATTTACAGCTTTTACAACCCGGCGGCCTCTTTCGGTTAACGCCAAAGCAAAGGCAAGGTCTTTCAGTTCCGGTTGCCTGCGAAGCATCCTGTCAGTTACCAAATGCGGAAACCAGATTACAACCATGCGCTTGCTCATTTATCCTGTTTTAAGATTTAAAATTTTTGCAGCAGCTTGATCTATACCAATATATTCCAATTCATTATTGCACCATTGTACCTGCCAGTTGCCGGGCTGGCCATTTCTTACCTTTAAAAGATCTACCTGCCATTTTGGAAAACCAACGCCTGGCATGTGAGATAAAGTGCCGGGAAGAGGCGAGATCTTCCAGCGTGTTACACAAGCAACAGCATTTTCTGCTTTCGGGCGGAAGCGATGAATAAATCCGGTGACTTTACTTTTTTCTACTGCTAATTGTAGTCTTCTCGAATCATTAAAACTCAGTTCACTTAGTTCGCCAATAACAGCCACAAGCGCGTCACATTTAAGAGCTTCTTCAACGGCCCATAAAGTCTCTTTTGGTTTTGCTGTATCTACAAATAAGATCTTTCCAGGATCTATGCCAAATGCTTTTAAAGCAGGTGGAAAAATGCTGCGTCGAGGTACAGTGCTTATCCAGAGGCAATAACCGCCTGGCCGCATGAGTTTGCCTAATATCACACTCATAAAAGCGCTTGTGCATGTGGCTTGTTCCGATGAAAAACTGAGAAGTTCATGAACAACACCTTTTGCGAAAACTTTATCGGGGAAGGCATTTTCAAGCTGATTCCACTTATACCAATATTTACACTCTGAATTAAACCTTTTGCGGCACGGGTCAATAGTAATAAGTTCATTATTTACCAAAGCCGTACAGTAGGCGTGATTAGGTTTTTTTTTGTCTTTATCCTGACCTACAAAAGTAAACCAAGCAGGCACGCCGCAAGCGTTAAGAACGCCTACGGCAAACGTGGCGTAATGTTTGCAATCAACAGTACCATTTTTATACAGGCAATCATTAAGCATACGGCTAATAGTCTTAGCCGTTTGGTCGGTTTTTGGCTCTGCATAGTATTTTAATTGTGTGCGTAAAAAATACCAGACCTTTGCGGCTGTGGCTTTTTGGTCAGCCTCTTTAAAATGTTTGCTTAACTCTTTACTTGTATTTCGGCTCTCTGCCTCGGCACGCTTGAGATTTTGCACTATTTCCCTTGCATTTTGATAGGTGGTTATATGCTCCGATTTGTAGCGGGGCTTATCAATACTGCTAACTATGGTGCTAAAGTCAGGCATTTAATTGTATTGTTTTATCAATAGGGAAAGTTAACCCTTTGTAGTTATACGCTCCAAGTACTTTGATATTTTTATACTTCTCTTTTTTATTGAATAATAGCGTTAAAACCGTTGCTATTGCTTCGCCTGCGTTGGGCTTTACTTTAAATGAAATAATACTATTATCAGTTTTTTTGATTGTAAACGGCTCAGGTCGTTGGATTGAGCCTATAATAGTATTTTTATAATATAGGTTTGCAACTAGTGAATTTATTTTAAACTCACTCCCTGAAGGGTTAACCGCTTGAACTTTTAATTTAATATTGTTTAAATCGCTCGCCTGAACATCAACAGGGATGAGGGTTATAGACTTAGCGTCTTTTATTTTATTATCGGCACTCTGTTTAAAGAAGTACGCCGCTATGCCTAATATTAGGGGTATTGGAAGCATTAAGCAATTTACACAGGCGTTTTTACCTGTGAAATAGTGCGTTGCTTATTGTCTCTTAAAGTCCTTTATTGTCCCTTAAAGTCCAGTAACTTCACTATGAAACAGGCTTTTAATAAACTCCACCTCTGTGGGTGTATAAAACCGCTTTCGCTTGTCTTTTTGAAGGTATTCTTTAACGCCTTCCATCTTGCGGCGTACTGTCTTATGAGATACGCCGACCTGAGCGGCTATTTCATGTATTGTAAATGTCAATTTTGAAACCATTTTTAACGTTTTGGGGTACTCAAAAATACGAATTATCGGGAATTAATGAGGCTTTTTAGGGGATTTTTCGGGTACGGGTTCTACAATAGGGGGCTTATATTGGCTTAATTTAATAGAGTTATACACGAAAAACAGGGCATAAAAAAAGGCTTACAAATGAATTGTAAGCCTTGATTGTAGCCTAAGATAGCTAATTTACGAGAGTAGAAACTTAGGTAGGTAAACATTGGCTTGTTAATAAAACAATATGCCAAATGCTTTTAAATAAAGATACGCCGAGTATCTTCGTAATACGAGAGTATAAAAAATCATTATTAAAAGAACGTTGTTATATCAAAAGTTTCAGAGCCAAAGGATTACAAAAAGTAATTCACGTACATAATTAACATTATGTTAAATAGAAATAGTTGGCATTTATGGACTCTGTCTTACATGAAGATCTCTTATCGCCTAAGTAATAACACCTGTCTTATAAAAAAAGAGCCCACACCCATTCCTTTATTAATAAAACGGCAAACTCTAATCTGGAAATAAAAAGAAAAAAATTGGATAAAAACAGACGAGTCCCTACCAGGGTGTAATTTTAAGAAACCATTAACAGTTTAACCCCGGTCATCCCGACCCTCACGCTTAGCCTGCAAATGCTCGCCATGTAAATTCCAGGCCCGGATAACCTTGTCCACCACTATTTTCACATCCATTTTAAAAGAGGGACAACAGCCTTCTATCTTCACATCAGCCTCGTTCATGTTAATTGTAATAACAGGTTCTTTGGAATGAATAGGGCAACGCATACCACGCGTGCTTTCTTTAATTTTATCCTGTAAAGATTTTGCTTATTTAGGCTTCATGTTTGAAAATGCGTCAAAATAAAAAAGGCAGACTGTTGAGCCTACCTGCTTAGTATTAAAAATAAATTATCCTAAAGGAAATATGATTAAACGTTAGCTTTTGCTTTTGTGTCTGCTTTTGAATAAGCAGGACATTTTTCATGACTTTTGCATGAAACAAAAACACCTGATGCTAAAACTGCTACGATTGATAATGAAATTAATTTCTTCATGTTTGTTAAATAGAATGTAAATATAATTATTATTTTTTTGCTTTTATATTAAATTAAGCCACTTAGGAACAAAAGAACGTATGCAATGTTAATAAAAAGATCAGTTGGATGTTAGCTTTGAGGCATTAAACTTCTCCGTTTTTTTCACCTTCCCTGAATTATCATACTGTGTCCAGGTTCCATCTTTAATGTAAGCCCCGTCAGCAGATAAAACAAAGGCCCCTTCTTCTTTAACCTGACCGTTGGTATAATAGGATTTGGCGGTATATTTTTTATTCTTCTGATCAACCAGTTCCATCAGATTTTCCATCTGCCCATTACTATACCAGCTTTTCTTCAAGGTCAGGTATTTCATGTCCTTTTCATTCTCCTCTGCATATTTTGGCAATCCATTCAGATAAAAATCATAGCGCTTCTGCGGAAGCCCGTTATAATAGCTGATCTGCCTTCTCTGCTTCCCATCTTCAAAATAAATATCAATATTACAATGCAAAGGATCAGGATTAACAACGGTTCGTTCGCACTGGCCGTTTTCAAAGAAATTTTTAAACACGATCGCTTTCCCGTCGATATAATACCCGCGGTGCAAAAGCTTCCCGCTCTGGTAATAGTCTTCATTCCAGCCCTGTAGGTTATACCCGGCTTTGTTAAAGGTTACAGAATCGCCACCAATGGACTCGAGCAATTTGTTGTACATGCTGATTCCTTCCACACTATCCACTATATCTTTTTGAATATACCGTCTTATCTGTGGCACCTGGTCGGCAAAGCGCTGAGCCATACCCACCTGCATTGCCAGAAATCCGGCAATTATTAAACTATATTTCCTGGAGAATAACATTATTATATCAAAGTTATGAAAATATACAATACTTTTTTCATCAATTTTTACTAACTTATCAAACAAAATGCCATAAAATGTTATTGCACTTTCTGCCGGCAAAGAATCTAAAATCTAAAATGTAATTCTAGTAGGCTCCAATACTAAGCATGACGAGTGTGCAGGCTTCGAGACATTCAATGCCCCTGCTGCGGGCTTCTGAAATAAACTCCAGGTTTTCGGTACCCGGATTGAAAATGATTCTTTTTGGATTTAAACTTATGATATAGTCTATCCAGGGATACTGATTTTTTGGTGATACGTAAAGTGTTACAGTATCAACATTATCAAGCACCGGCTGATCCATTGAAATTGTTAAGCCGTTAATAATGCCTTCGTGAATCCCTAAACCATGAACGGTGTGCCCATGATTCTGTAACATTCTCACCGCCTTGTAGCTGTAGCGATCGGGATTTGGTGAGGCTCCTATGACTACAGTTGGTTTGTCCATTTTATTCGGTGTAATTTAGGTCTTTGTGAAACGTTTCTTTTAGATTGAAAAGGGCGGCTATGGCAAGAACAGCAACTATAATGCCAACTGCTATGGCCGACTTCTGGGAATCGGCTTTCCCATCGGCGGTAAAAAAAACTGTTTCAAAATAACGAAATCCCAGGCTCAGGAAAATAAGTGCCCCACGCACAAAATTGGGCGCAGTGGTTGTAGCCGTTGCGCGAATGTTAGTGCCAAACAACTCGGCAGCCGTACTCATAAAAACCGCCCAGTACCCCGTAGCGAACCCTACTATGGTTATAATAACGTAATACCAGGCCTCAGAAAGAATCGCGCATTTAAAATAAAGAAACACCGAAATAATGGTCATGAATAAAAAGATCCCAAGCGCTTTTTTCCGGCTCTTCAATAACTGACTGATGAGGCCGCTTGCCAGGTCGCCCGCTGTTATTCCGAGATATGCGAACATGATGGATTTTCCGGCATCGGGCGTAAAATCTTTCACTCCCATGGAAGCAAAAATTTCAGGCGCAAACGAAATTAATATTCCCATCACATACCACACCGGCACTGCCACCATGATGATACTCAGGTATTGAAAGGCCCTGTGCCGTGTTTTAAAGAGATCGAAAAAATTTCCTTTGCTTACGTCGCTCTTCTTTACTTTTTCAAACATGCCCGATTCAAAAACACCGATACGCAGAACCAATAACACCAGGCCCATGCCCCCGCCAATCCAGAAACTCCAACGCCAGTTGGCCACAATATCACTGGTGCCCATAAAGCCCGCCACCACCGCGCCAAACACCCCAACGGTTGCAACTATCATGGTTCCTATTCCGCGGCGTTCTTTGCTCATGCTTTCGCTTACCAGCGTTATGCCAGCTCCCAGCTCACCGGCCAGGCCAAATCCTGAAATAAACCTCAGGGCGGCATACCACCCTACGTTAGTAACAAAACCATTGGCAATATTAGCGAGTGAATACATTAAAATAGATCCGAATAAAACTGATAACCTTCCTTTTTTATCTCCCAGGATACCCCAGAATAAGCCTCCAATAAGCATTCCGCCCATTTGCCAGCTTAAGAGCGACATGCCTATGTTCTTTAGATTGTCTTTGGTAGCGGCAGCGCCCAAAATGTCTGTCAGGCTGTCTTTCCGCTCGACGCTGAATAAAACCAGGTCGTAGATATCCACGAAATACCCGAGTGCGGCTACAATAATGAGTTTGTTGAGAGCTGAACGGGAAATGGCTTTGTCCATAAAAGTTTTAGTTCTTTACAATTTTCTTCACAGCGAATCCCTGAGAACCACTGAGTTTTAAAAAGTAAATTCCTGCAGAAACATTTTCCAGATTAAGTACGTATTCCTGTTTACCTGCCGCTAATGAAACGGTTTTAACAAGCGTTCCGGTAACGTTGTAAAATTCAGCAAGCAATTGCTTTTCGGTAGTAAAGCCTGTACTGATCACTATTTCAGAATTAAAAGGATTTGGCCAGAAATTAAATGTAAAGGCATTGTTCGCCTGTTCTTTAATGCCTGTTGGAATTGCGCACATGTTGGGAGTTCCCCAGCCACGCTGATTATCCGGATTTGCCGCGTTGGAGGCCGTTTTACGAAGAGTATCCAGTATCTTCATATTATTCCATGTTTTATGTGCCTGCCAGAAACACGCTACAGCTCCCGCCAATATTGGAGTGGCAAAAGATGTTCCGCTTCCGTGCTGAATAGATCCATTAGGCGCGGCAATGCACGAACTTAACCCTCGGCTCACAAGGTCAGGTTTAATGCGGCCGTCGGCAGTTGGACCAACAGAACTAAAGCCTGCTACATTTGAAAGACTATCTATTGCTCCTACTGTACAAATACTGTCTGCATCAGCGGGAATCCCTATTTTGCCCCATGCATTTCCACCATCGTTACCCGCCGCGTTTAAAACAAACATTCCTTTTCTTGCCGCCATTGTTGCGGCAATGCTCATGGGAGAAGTTTTTCCGTTAAGATCGGCATAGGTATGACTCTGTGATGTATTATCAAAAGCGGTGTAACCAAGGGAAGTGGTGAGTATGTCTGCCCCTACACTATCCGCAAATTCCGCGCCGCGCACCCAATTGTATTCTTCGCTTGGTGTTTCGCTATTTACATCTTCCGTTCTCAGTAACCAATAATCTGCCCTCGGCGCTGAGCCCATGATCATGTTTGGTTTGATAGCAGCCATACAGGATAATACCATGGCGCCATGCTGATCATCTTCATACACGCTGGTACCGCCAACTACAAAGTCGCGTGTGCCTAAAATTCCGTTTCGGTTACGCAGGCTGTCGAACACCTGGTTGATATCTACATTGTTGAACCCGTCATCCAGAACTGCAATGGTCATGCCCTGCCCTCGGAATCCCTGGTTATGAATACAGTCTACCCCCAGCTGTTTATTTTGCCAGTAAGATCCTCCATAATTAAACGTATTTGTATTAACCGATTTGTTCTGCGCAGATACCTGATTCATTATTTCATCCGTTGGTATTGTTGCTTTGATGCGGTTAACCGGACCAGTGCTCATAACAAACGAAAAAGAATTAATAGCACTGATGCCGGCAGTGCCTGTGGTAGCAATAACTACACCGTTTAACCACTTGGAGGCATAAAGTACAGTTACTCCTGCTACATTATCAACCTGCGAAATATACGAAGGTGTTACAGGAAGATCAGTTTGATCAACTGGTATGTTATAGGTTGTTCGCCTCTGAACCGACTTTGCAGTAAGAAAAGCCGTTGGAGTTGAAACGCTGTAAGGTGTTCCGGTTTTGTTTTTAAATTTTACCCAATACTTGGTTTGAGCGCTAAGTTGAATGGTTGATAAAGTTGCGATAAGCGTTAAAGCAATTAAACTACTTTTTTTATTCATATCCGTAAGTGACTAATGTTTGTTTATAAATTACTCCTGTTTCAATTCTGCCTTCAACGGGCACACCCTGTACAACATTGTTGGAATAAATGTCGGTTATTTCGCGGTAAACGAGCCCTACCCCTTTTGCATATTTTTCAAGATAATTTTCATAAGAAATAAAGGTGCGAAACTGTTTTTGCTTTACACTTAACACTTTCTCAAGAATGTTTCCGTTGATGGTTTCTTTTTTGTCGATGTAGTCGTATGTATACAACCATTCTCCCAGCGTGTTCCTGGCATTGCCATTCCACGAAACATTTTGTTGTACCGGAAAAATAAGCTTTGTGTAACGAACATTACTTTCAGAAACCTGAATGCTTCGTTTATCGGCATTTACCATCCACACTTCTTTAATCGTCCAGGGAATACTGTCGTAAGACTTTAAGGGATTAAACTTTTTAATATAGCGTTCGAGCCGGATCGCGGGCTTACCTTCATTGTCGGTAAAATTGTCCGCCATTTTTTCCTTGATGCGGTATTTAGTGTTCTTGATTGTAACGGTTGGGAAATTGTTGTAGACGGTACTGTCTACATCATAAATCACAAATTTTCCAGTTGTGGTTGGATAATAAGCGAGTCCCAGTAAAGAATCATCCTGCGGTATTTTTTTCTTCGTACAGGCAAAGCCGGTAAGCAGTAAAATAAGTATCAGACAGGCATTTTTCAACTATATAAATTTAGTGAAAAAGATTGAATTACCTGAGAGGAAATTACTTTACCCTAACCCCATCCTGGTAACGTACCACAAAACCCTGGAAACCCTGGCCTTTCAGCTGGTTGATTTTAGATACCGCGTCTTCTTTAGTGCTGAATTTTCCAACCAATGCTTTGTAAAATCCGCCTTCTTTTACAACTGTGACTTTTTCGCTCAACCCTTTGAATAAAGAAGGCGAAGGGTTTTCACCATAAGCGCCAATTTGTATTTTAAATACAAGTCCGCTTGACGAGGAAGAAGCAGTGTTATTTGTTTTTGCGGAAGTATTTTCTTTAGCTGTTGTATTTTCCTTTGAGGTAGTATTTACAACAGGTTCGGTGTTGGTTTTAACAGGTTCCGCGTTTGTTTTTACGGGCTCTGTGTTTGTTTTCACAGGTTCTGTATTGGTTTTTACGGGTTCAGTGTTGGTATTGTTTCCTCCTGAATTATTATTGGTTACTGGATCTCCGGAGGAAGTGGTAAGGGTTGCGGTAGTTTTAGCAGTGCCTTTCTCTGCGGGATCAGTCGCTGCTTTTCCGCCCAGGCTGGCAAACGATTTAGCGCCGCTTGCATCAAAATTTACATTCACCGCTTCAAACTCTACTTCCTTTTTCCCATCTTCTCCCAGGTAATAAAATTTATGGTTGAATACACCGGGTCCGGTAGAAGAAGGCATTGTCATTTTAAAAGTGACAATAATTTCCGGTTCTGAGGGCAGACTTACCCATACTATTTTAGCGCGATTTTCATCAAAGGTAAAATTACCGGTGCGAGAATCTCCTTCTGAAACCGTTACCCCGGCCGGAACATCTATCTGATACTTGGAAAAATTTAAAATGACACCTTTGTTTATTTTAACCTCTACCAAGGCTTCAGTACCAGGAGCAATGCTTGGAGGCAGGTTAGTCTGAACGGTTACCTGGGTATAAGCACGAAGGCTTAAAAATAATGACAGAAAAAGTAATATGGAATTTTTCATAGTAGTAAATATCGGATTTAAATACAAATATCAAAAACCTTTTAAGATTTGAAAGGGAGAATTGTACATTTGCTTTTATACTTTTGAAACATGGGTTGTTCATATTGTTCTTCGTGTTTACGCAGTGCGCACTGTTTTCACAGATCATTAATATTGAAAGCAAACGATTTTTAAAAGACACCAACGGCTTTGTTGGCACAACCAGCGCCAATTTCAGCATCAATCAGAACATTTCGCAGGTCATGAATTTCGGTGTTAACCAGCACATCCAGTATAAATATAACCGCAGTCGCCTTCTTTCCATCAGCGATCTGGTTTTTATTAAAGCCGGCAAAACCGATTTTGTAAACGCCGGTTACCAGCATATCCGCTATAATTATAAAATCAATGCACTCATCACCTGGGAGGTTTTTTTGCAGGCCCAGTATAACCGTATTCTTTTGCTCGACAGGCGTTACCTGGCGGGAACTGGGCCCAGGTTCAGAGTCTTGAAAAAAGAAAACGTGAAAATATACACCGCCTGCCTTTACATGTATGAATATCAAAGTCAGAACAACGACTCGATAGAACAATACAACAACCGTTTAAGCGCTTATGTAACATTAAGTATTGGATTTAAAAAAATGGAGTTTACCAGTACTACTTTCTATCAGCCTAATCTGGCGGATCTTAATAATTACCGTGTTGCGAATGATTCTTCTTTTGAATTAGGCATTAATAAAAGTCTCAATTTCCGCGCGGGTTTCAACCTGCTTTACGATACGCGCCAGCCAATAGGGATCCCGGCTCTGACGTATATTTTTAAAAACGGATTAACCTATAAGTTTTAGAAGTATATTCCTTAGAAAAATTAGTCTGCAGGCATGCAGGTTGCGCGCAATTGCAAAATTCAGCATCCTAGTTTTATTAATAGTAATCCCTCTGTGAAATCTGTGTAATCTGTGGCTAATAACTCCTCTTGAAATCTGTGTAACCTGTCTGCCGAAAGGCAGGTCTGCGGCTAAATTCCTCTGTGAAATCCGCGCAATCTGTGCCTAATAATTCCTCTGTGAAATCTGCGTAATCTGTGGCTTAATACTCAATAATTTTTGGAAAATCTGATGATTGGTCTGCCAATAAAACGAATGTTAGTTCATGATCAAATCAGGGAAGTTGATTGGTGCACTATCAAAATACGCCAGTTCGGTAATGTTTACTTTCACTTCTTTAATGATTGGAAACGTGCTGAGAATGTCCATAACCTCCTGTTCGCTGATGCCTTCAATAAACACCCAGATGTTCTTGCGCTCCATGTCCAGTGAGTAACTGCGGATAACGCCTTGTTCAAGAAGTTCGTTTATTTTATTACGGTGTGGCGGAATCAACGCGTAAAATTTAGGCGTAAAAACATCGGGCAGCGTAATGTGTACTAAATAAATGTCTTTCATCAATACCGCGAAGGTAGTTCAAATAACCACAGCTTTTGGAAGTATTTGTTAGCTCTATAAATTAAAATTATAACTAAAACGGTTAAGGAAATGATTTAACCTTTTCTTTATAAAGAACTAAGAATGAGTAAATTATATTTAATATCTTTGCGTCCAAAATTTTATGATCATGCGTAACTCCAACAAGCTTATTTTTCTGCTGCTGATTTTTTTGTGCTCTTTTGAAATACAGTCACAAACCATAAACGAAACCAAAAAAAAATATCATTATACCTTTGAAGGAAATCTGAATGCTGAAAACCTCACGTCTTTTGAGCAACGCCTTTCGCAGTTGCCTTTCGTTAACTGGGCCAAGGTAAAATATAAGTCACAGGCCGGTAAAGGCGAATTTTTTATTGAAACTACAGAGCCCGTTAAAACCAACGAAGGCGATAAAATTTTTGAAGTAACCGATCTTAAAAAACTAATCCAGTCTTTCCAGTTAACTCCCGGCGAACTTAATATTAAACAGAACTAAAAATCAATGAAAAAAATACTTGCGTCCATCGCTTTCTTTTCGGTTTTAACCATGTTCTCGCAGAACGACAACTGTGCGTTTGCCCCTATGCTTTCAATTAATGCAACCTGCTCTTCGCCTGTTGCCGGTACTTCTGCGGGCGCCACACAATCCATACCCGGATGCGTAGGTACTGCGGATGATGATGTATGGTACCAGTTCGTTGCTTCTGCTACCAGCGTTTCCATGCAGGTTACACCTTCTGCAAGTTACGATGCGGTTGTTGAAGTGTTCTCTGGACCCTGTTCTTCTCTTGTTTCTCTTACCTGCGTCGACAATGGATTGAGCGGTGGTGTTGAAAATGTTTCAGTAAGCGGCCTTACTATTGGTTCTACTTACAGTATCCGGATTTACCATTATTTTGTAGGGAGCGGAAGTTCCACTTTCACTATTTGTCTTACTAATTCTCCACCCCCACCCGCTAACGATTTCTGCGGAGGCGCGGTTAATCTTGCAGTAAACGCGGGCTGTATTGGAACGGCTGGAAATTCCTACGGTGCAACACAATCTTATGCGGGATGTACCGGAACGGCGGACGACGATGTATGGTTCAGTTTTACAGCCAACAACTATACACAAACTATTCAGGTAACCGGTTCTGCCAACATGGATGCTGTTGTTGAATTATTCAGCGGACCTTGTGGTAGTCTTTCTTCGCTAAATTGTCAAGATGTTACTTTTTCGGGTGGCATCGAAACCATTAACGCGGTTGGGTTAACGCCCGGAGTTGTTTACTATGTCCGCGTTTATGACTATTACGCTGGTGGTGGTTATCCTTTCAGTATCTGCGTCAGCGGCTCCCCTATTGGGGCTGGCCAGCCAAATGATAATCCCTGCAGCGCGCTTCAATTACCTGCCGTAACTTCTGATTGTAACTATCTTCAATTTTCCACTGTTGGAGCTACACAAACTCCAACAACGATAGCCCCGGCTCCGGCCAGCTGCGCAGGTGGCGGTCCACCCGCCATGGGAGGATTTACCACTACCACCAAAGATGTGTGGTTTAAAATAACAGTTCCGGCAAGCGGAAAAGTTTACATTACCCCTCAGCCTAATTTAGGCGCAGGATACATCAGTGATGGTGTGATGGCCATTTATAGCGGTGCCTGCAATGCTTTAACGCAGATTGCCTGTTCCGATGATTATACTGCTTACCCCGGTTCGGCGAATGATCTTCTCCCCTACCTTGCAGTAATCGGACAGGCACCCGGAAGTACGTTGTATCTGCGCTACTGGGCATTTGGAACAAGTTCCGGAACATTCGGTATTTGTGTTCAATCGCCTTCAAACGACAATTGTTCTTCCTCACTTTATATTTGCGATCTTAACGGATATGCGGGATCTACTTCTGCTGCTTACACAATTGATAGACCTTGTAACATGCGAGGTAATGCGGAAATGGCAGGAACTTATTCCTATACACCGGGCACTAATCAGGGCGGTATCTTTGGCCAGGGTGGACCGTGGGGTGCAGGATCTCCGGCGTTTGATGTTCAGATAAACAATAATTCCTGGATCAAATTTACGGCGGCTGCAACAAGCGCTGCTTTTAATATTAATATTGGAAATTGCTGGGTTGGAGCTTATCCGAGTGGCGGCATTCAAATGCAAATCTTCAGCGCCGCTTCGGCCTGCTGTAATTTTACACCGGTAAGTAATTTTAAAGAAGGAAGTTCTACTTTTTCGATTGGTGCCACAGGACTAACCGTTGGAAATGATTACTACCTGATGATCGATGGTTATGCCGGAGATATTTGTAATTACAGCATTAATGCTTTAACGGGCGTTTCATTTGGAAATATTGTTGCCTCGCCGGATTCTATTTGTCCTGGCGGAAGTTCAATATTAACAGGACCAAGCGGAGCATCCAGTTATTCATGGTTACCGGGCGGCGCATCTACTCAAACCATTCAGGTAAATCCTGGCAGCACTATTACTTACACCTGCATCGCTAATGGGGTATGCGGATTTAAGCAAACCATTACTAAAAAAATTGTTGTAAAAGCTTTGCCAACTGTGCAGATTAATTCCGGTTCAGCCATAACAACCTGTGGAACTCAAACGATAACATTAACCGGAAGTGGCGCCACAACATATACGTGGAGCACAGGCGCCAACAGTAGCACTGTGAGTGTAGCGCCCTCATCCAACACAACGTATACTCTTACCGGAAAAAATAACGGGTGCACTAATACCACTGTAGCTACAGTAACCGTCAATCCCCTTCCTGCCACTTCGCTTTCGGCTTCTTCACCCAGTATTTGTTCAGGAGCATCGGCAACTCTTTCAGCAAGCGGCGCATTAACCTACAGCTGGAGTACTGGTTCTACGAATACTGTCATTACGGTTAGTCCAGGCTCAGCAACTAATTATACGGTTACCGGAACAAATTCCTTTGGATGTAAGAAAACAGCTACGGTAACCATTGGCGTTAATTCTTTACCATCCATCAGTTCTACTTCTGTAACCATCTGTAGCGGCAAGTCAGGAACCGTTAGTGCATCCGGAGGAAGTTCCTATTCATGGAACAATGGTGCTTTAACCGCGCAAAACGTTGTGTCCCCAACAATCACCACCACTTATACTGTAATAGGAACGGCTGCAAATTCCTGTACCGGCAGTGCTCTTGCCCAGGTTAGCGTAAATGCCTTACCCGTTATTGGTGTTAACTCTACTACTTTATGTTCTAACAAGAGTGCTACGTTAACTGCTAACGGCGGAAACGTTTACAACTGGAATACCGGTAACAGCGGCCCCTCCATTATTGTTTCACCTTCCGTTTCCTTATCCTATACCGTTACCGGAACGGCTTTAACAGGCTGCAGTAATACAGCCGTTTCAAACGTAACTGTATTTAATATACCTACCATGAGCAGCACACCAAGTGTATCGCCAAGTAACTGCGGCGGCTCAACGGGTTCCATCACGGCGGTAAGCGTTTCGGGAACTCCGGCCTTTACGTATACATGGACTAACAGTTCGAGCAGTGTTGTAGGTAACTCCGCTAATTTAAATTCTCAGCCGGCCGGCACTTATAATTTGCAGGTAAAGGATGGCAAAGGGTGCGTTACTTCCTTCGGACCTTATTCAATCATCAATCCTGGAGCGCCATCCGCGCCAAGCGCAAGTGCTTCTGCCAATTCCTTATGCGTGGGTGGTGCAATTAATTTATTCGCTTCATCAACCGCTACAAATGCTACTTACACCTGGAGCGGCCCCAACAGTTTTTCATCCGCCCAACAAAATCCAACGTTAAGCGCGGTATCCGTTAACAATGGCGGGGTATATTCAGTATTCGCAACTTCCGCGGGATGCAGCGGAGCGGCAACCAATGTTACGGTAACGGTGAATAACAATCCCGTTCCAAATGCAAGCGCTAACCAGTCGTCTTACTGCACAGGCAATTCAATTAATTTATTTGCCTCCTCTGCTTCAACGTATACGTGGAGCGGACCAACCGGATTTACTTCCAGCGCTCAAAATCCAACTATTACCAATGCTTCTGCCATTAACTCGGGCACTTACCAGTTAAGCGTTACAGATGCGAATGGTTGCCTTGGCAGTACAAGTATCTCTGTTACCGTTAATTCAAATCCTGTTATTTCAGCTTCCGCTGCAAGCACAGCAGTGTGTGCAGGCAATTCTATAACATTAAACGCTTCGGGCGGAAACTCGTATTCGTGGACGGGTCCGAATGGTTTTAATTCTGCTCTCCAGAGTCCATCCATCGCAAGCAGTACTTTAAGCAGCGGTACTTACAGCGTGAACACTACGAATACTTTAACGGGTTGCAGTTCCGGTACTACCATTAACGTGCAGGTAAACAACCTCCCAACATTTACGCTGACTGTGGCTTCAGGAAGTGTTTGCACCAACAGCACTATACAACTAACCGCGAACGGAAATAATATAGCAGGCTACGCATGGTCGGGACCATCGGCTTTTACAGGAACAGGCACCGTTCAATCCATTTTAAATGCATCACAAGCCAACGCCGGAAATTATTCGGTGACAGTAACAGATGGAAATGGTTGCCAATCGGCACAAAGCATTCCGGTTTATATTTATTCATTAACACCGGTAAGCGTAACTGTATCCGGTAATACGTCAACTCTTTGTACGGGAAGCACTGTAAACCTTTCTGGAAATAGTGGCGCAAGTTCTTATACGTGGAGTGGTCCGGCAGGATTTACTTCTAACCTACAGAATGCAGTCATCAGCAATGCACAATTAAATAATAACGGTTTGTATACTCTTACAGCCAGCGATGCCAACGGTTGCACGAATACGGGAACCGTTAACGTAAACATTAATCCTACTCCGACAATCAGCGCGAGTAGCGGAGCATTAACCTGTTCAGGCCAAAGCGTAACGTTGTCCGCTAATTTCGGGAATGGAGCCAGTGTTAACTGGTTTGCAGATGTGAACGCCAGCAATACATTGGCGGTTAATTCTTCTACGTACAGCCCGGCCATTTCATCCACCGGCACCTTCACCTATTTTGCACAGGGACTATTAAATGGCTGCAGCAGCGCGGTAATACCGGTTGTGGCAAATTACTATAATGTTGTTGCAAATTACAGTGCCAGTCCTGTTTCGGGCGGAGCACCGCTCAATGTACAATTTACAAATCTTAGTGCAGGAATCACTAACAGCGATTTAAGCAGCTGGACATTTGGTGATGGTAACAGTTCTGTTTCTTACAATCCATCGAACACATTTATGACACCCGGTACATATACGGTTACGCTGATCGTGTCTAACGGTTTGTGCAGTGATACCACCACCGGCATCATTAAGGTAAATCCTACGCTTGTGGAAGTGCCTGAACTGCTCACACCCAATGGTGATAATAAAAATGATGTCTTCGATATTAAAAACATAGAGTATTATCCCGACAACGAACTGCAGGTATTTAACCGCTGGGGCCATTTAGTATATTCAATGAAAGGATACAAAAACGAATGGGAAGGAAGCGCCAATGCCAACGGTAAGACCAGCAACGGTAAATTACCCACGGGAACTTATTTCTATTTATTGAAATTAAACGACGGCGAAAACCAGATATTTAAAGGGTTCTGCCAGTTGCTTTACTGATAGAGTTTCATTTTAAAATGAAGAGGCTGTTCTTAAAAGGGCAGCCTTTTTTATGGTGTAGTGCTGCGCTGTGTATTTTTTAGTCCGAAAATTGACCACATGGTACATTGGTTTTCTGGAGGACTCATAGAAAATGTGAGACTTTAATTAATATAATCAGCATACTCTTGTTACTATGTTGTTTAAAAAGTTTCATTAACTATTATACGCACTGGCACAATTACTAATTTTGGAATGCCACGCCGTATATTATTTAGTCCAAAAATTAACCACATAGACACATAGTTTTTTTGGATTATATGGAAAAGGAAACTGTATTTTTTTATAGGACTCATAGATTTGAAGCTAGGCTTCAAATCACTATGTGTTATGAAACGTTTAAAAAAAAGGAAATTGTAATTCAGCTATTGTCATGACTATGTGGTTTAAA
Organism: Bacteroidota bacterium; assembly: GCA_013816895.1. GTDB lineage: Bacteria > Bacteroidota > Bacteroidia > B-17B0 > Aurantibacillaceae > Aurantibacillus. The sequence goes on along the minus strand of JACDDR010000035.1, from coordinate 14,389 downwards.
CAAATTGGATGCATTCTTATAGTCGTTGGAATAATTACTACTTCCTGTTAAAAGACCTTAAATCATTTCTTACAAGAAAATGCTGAGAAGTTTAAAGTTACATTTACCACAATGAAATTAATTATCCCCTTAAGTATTGTTGCTTCTTTAATTATTATTACAGCTTGCAACAGCTCAAAAAAAAGTTCAACTTCGGCAACTAAACCAGCTGTAATACCAGTAGCTGCTGGTACTTCCACAACGGCCTCAATACCTACGTCAACGGTTAGTTCGGTTAATATTGTAAAATCTACAAACGGAATTTATGCTCCCGGCAACGAAGAATTGATTGCCATACAGAAGCAATATAAGGACGTTACCTTAAATCAGTTAAATCAAGGGTATGAAATTTACACAAAAGGCGCTTGTATAAAATGTCATGGCGCCATAGAAATTTATCCGCGTGAAGAAGTGCAATGGGGAAGTGTTATTAATGACATGGCTTATCGTGCCGGGATTTCCGCATCTGAAAAAGATGCAGTACTAAAGTATGTGCTTTCCATTAAAGCAACACAACCGCGTTAGGCTTTACGATTCGGCAGTACTGCAATCGAAACACACCGGAAAAGATTATTGATGTTAGCAACCTTTATTCTTAGAAAATTGGTAAGCAGTTTTAAAATCGGAGTACGTCTTCGGTCTCCACCAAAAATTAACGGTAATTTTTTTAATTTCATTTTTTGTTAGTGAAATCTCGGCCGGGGAAGTTAACGCCTTATCGCCCACTTCCTGTTTTCTGCAACCACTTATTGTGTGCGCGATGAGTAAACTTAAAAGAAGATATAGTTTCATAACAATTTATTTAACTACAAAGTTAGCGTATAATAATAGGGAACTTGTTATCGCTTCGTTATCGGCTTGTTAATAAGTTGTTAATGCGGTCCAATCCGAAAATAAAAAAGCTAATTTTGAAATGAAATGAAACCGAACCGCACACATCTGTTTATTGCAGCCTCTTCCCTGGCCCTGTTGATCGTGCTTATTATTCAGGTTAACTGGATCCTTGAAGCGGCTAAAATGAAAGAAGAACTTTTTAATGAAAAGGCAACAATGGTTCTTTCAAAGACTGCGGAAGCGCTTGCGTCGGATACTTCAACCCGGAAAAAAATTGCAGTGCGTCTCGGGAATAATGAAGTTCATAAAATCGATTCCATCTTCCGGTATTACATGAATATTTATAATATTCACATTAATTATTATTTTGACGTGAAGCCGGGTTCAGTTAAAATTAAAAATGATCCGGTTCCCTCAGGTAATTACGGTTTTAAGCCGGCCTGCTATCAGGCTTGCGTACCAGCGGCCGCCGCGTCTAACGGATTAAACCTTAAACTTGTTTTTCCGGATAAGGAGGAATTTATTCTTGCTGAAATGGGTGTTCCTTTTTTTACATCCGTTTCGCTTATTATAGTGGTGCTTGTTATGTCGTGGCGTACCATCCTTTCTTTGCTGAACGAAAAAAAGATATCTGAACATACAAC
>JACDDR010000035.1:4469-12862 GCA_013816895.1 Bacteroidota bacterium | reverse complement strand
TTTAAAACGCCACTTACCAATATCGCGTTGGCTGCGAAAATGATTGGAAAAGATTCAAATATCAGGCAGGAAGAAAAAATAAGACATTACTCGGGGATTATACTTGAGGAAAATGAAAAACTCAGGTTACAGGTTGAACAGGTGTTAAGCATGACGGCGCTTGAGAGAGGCGAGATTCCTTTACAAAAAGCAGAATTCGATTTCCACCAGTTGATTCATGATTCTTTAAAATGCATGAATTTACAAATTGAAAATACTCAGGGAAATATACAACTGAACCTGGAAGCTAACCGGTTCATGGTATACGGTGATAAAACACATTTTACCAATGCAATTTGCAACCTCATTGATAACGCTATTAAATACGCCGATAAAGATCCTGCGCTGGTGATTCATACTTCTAATAATGAACAGAATTTAATTATTCAGATCTCTGATAACGGAATAGGCATTGCTCAACAGTATCATAAAAAGGTGTTTGAAAAGTTTTTCAGGGTACCCACCGGCAACGTACATAATGTTAAGGGTTTCGGGTTAGGGCTGGCCTATGTAAAAGCAATTGTTGAACTGCATTTCGGCACTATTGAACTATTAAGTGAAAAAGAAAAAGGAACAACGTTCATTATAACATTACCACATGCTTAAAGAAAAACTCAGAGTGCTTCTTGCGGAAGATGATCTTAACCTTGGGCTCCTGCTCGTGGATTACCTTGACACCGAAAACTTTGAAGTAAAACTGTGCAAAGATGGTGAAGCGGCATTGAGGGCTTTTGAAAGAGGAACGTTTGATGTGTGTCTGCTGGATGTAATGATGCCTAAAATGGATGGTTTTACTCTTGCCCGGAACATTCGCTCATCAGACAAAAATATTCCCATCCTGTTCATTACTGCCAAATCGTTGAAAGAAGATAAATTAAAAGGATATGACCTTGGGGCGGATGATTACATCACCAAACCTTTTGATGAAGAAGAATTGTTGTGGAAAATAAAAGCAGTTACACGAAGAATGCCGGAGAATAATTCGGATTCAAAAACAAAAATAATTCCTATAGGTAAATACGTTTTTGATTTTTCTAACCAGTCTTTATCAATAAACGGAAAAGTAAAACGTATTACAGAAAAAGAAAGCGATATTCTGAATTATTTATCAGCGCACCGCAACAAGGTAATAAAGCGGGAGGTGTTGGTAAAAGAACTTTGGGGAGAGAATGATTATTTTCTTGGCAGGAGCCTGGATGTATTCATTACTAAAATTCGCAAGTACCTGAAGGAAGATGCGGACCTGAACATAGAAAATGTTTTTGGCGTGGGATTTATCTTTAATGTGCCTTCTCCCGAAAATTAAGAAAATGTTTAAGTTAATTATAACACCCATATTTCTTTTCTTGTTACATGGCTGCATGACAGATGCCACAACCGAACAATTGGAGAATATCAGCGATACTATACCCCCGAAACTTAGATTGATGGGCCGAACGCACGATACAGCCTATTTATTCTGTAATTACATCGATCCTGGTGCAGTAATGCTCGACGAACATACGAAAAAGGAAAGATGTATGGACATGAAAGATATTGAAATAAAAGGTGAAGTAGATACCAGAATACAGGGTGCGTATTTACTGAGTTATACTGGAAAAGACAGCGTGGGAAATAAATCTGCCGCTTTAACCAGAACCGTTCATGTGGTGGAAAATGGTGCCGGTTTTTTGTACGGTCCTTATGAAGTTGCGTACACCTGTACCGCAGTTATTCGCGGGACCTTTACACCTACGATTACCTCTGATACCTATGTAGCCAACGCAAAGCCCTTTTACAGGAACTACAGTTTTGAGCTTGATAGAATGAAAGTAGGACCAGAATTTATAAAGCCCGAGACTTACCTTGCTGACAACCTTATAAATGCTTCTTTTTTCAGTACCATGTTTGACTTCAAGAGTTCCTGTTCGGGAACATTGTCTGCTGCTAAGAATAGCTTTACCCTTGAAACAGTAGCATACCAGTATAACCCGGCAATTAATTATTTCTGTAAAAATGTTTACACCCAGGTGAAACTACGCGAGATTAAAAAATAGTATCTTGTTGCAGTAATTTATCTGCAGTGAAGCAAAAAGAAATTAATCAAGGCCTTAAATATTATGTTTAACCGAAAAATACTATCTGCCTGTTTAATTTTTATCGTGCTTGCGGTTAATTCGCAGAATCTGAAACAGGTAATTACTGCGAAGATGACAACAGACCCTACCTATGAAAAAATGACCCTGATTATTTCCGCTGAGAATAAGATCTTAAATAATTGTGCAGTAAGTTTTTTCAATGAAAAAGGTTTGATGGTAAAAACCGTAAAGTTGCCGCCTACGCTGATTACACTGGACACTACTATTTCTATTGCAGACCTGCCTTTTGGAATATACAACTGCCAGGTTACAAGTGATGGAAAAGAAATTTTAAATGGAACCTTTATAAAAGATATTTTGTTAATTGAACAACCGCCGGTGATATTCAAGGCAAATAATTGATATTTCAAATTCGTTATTATATCTGGCGCTGCAGACAGACATAAAAAAATCCCGTTCAAAATCTGAACGGGATTTTTGTTTCGAGTCTGTTTAATCGTTAAAAGGGATAATTCGCACTCCTACTACAAAGGGGTAAAGCTGGGGCCCTTTATTAGCAGTAAACAAGGGCGTTACATTATATTCTCCAAAAACGGTAAAGTTAGAATAGCCAACCGAAGCATGTGCCTTTAACTGGAAGGGACTCATGTTATAAGTATCCTTATGTATTTTAGTAAACTTGTCACCGTCGAGTTCCAGTTTTTGTTTGGTTTTACTGTTAACCATGAACTGACCAACAACACCTACCGCGATGTGAAACGCTTTTGAGGGCTTCTTGCTTGTATTAAACTCAAGCAGCAAGGGCACCTGTAACATGGTAGACTTGAACAGGTTTTTATTGTATGATAATTTGCTGGTAGAGTCTATGGTACCAAACGTAAAAGAACTGTCAGGATTAAGCGTGGTTTTATTATCGAGCATGTATCTCCTCCACTCTATTCCAAATCCGGTAACGAGGTTTACATAGTTTTTGTAGATGTGAAAATTATGCTGAAAAAAGTTGAGCTGGAAATTGATGCTGCGTGAATAATTAAGATCGAGGTACTTATATCTCGGTTGCATCTCAAAACTTCCGGAAGGAGTCATTAAACCATTTACGCCTACGGCAAAACCTGCCCAATGATCAAAATTGTGTTTGTGTTTTGGCTTTTTGGCAATAGACGTATCCGGTTTATTATCGTCCTCGCTTCCAATAATAATTATTTTTTTGCCTTTCCATTTAAATGTAGTCGAGTCTTTTCCGTCGTATTTCTTATCATCCATAATGCGCGTAATGCTCGCCGCAGAGGTCGCTTCTGCGCTGATATCCTTAACGTTACCTTTAACCTTAATACTACTGGCTCCGGTTGCATTGGCCGAAAGTTTATCACTCACGTTTATTTTTGCCGAGGAGGCACCGGTAGTAGTAATATTGGCGTTGGTAACTTTCAAATTGTAGGCTTTAAGGGTTGAAGCCCCTGAAATTTCAGCGTCAAACTGATCGGCGGTGCCGCTTAATACCAATTCGCTTGCGCCACTTTGAATTTCTTTAAGGGTTTTCGCTTCAACAGCAGCACTTACGTTTGCAGCTCCGGAAACACTGAACAAAATGCTGTTTCCTTTAATAGTGTTGGTTGTTTTAAGATTGCTCGCGCCACTGCACATTACTTCTTCAAGCATGTTGTTTTTTACATAAACTGTAACGGGATTGTAGAATTTTCCTTTTGCGGTAATGATCAGGGTTGATTTCTCCACCTTTGTTTCTACCGACGCTAATTCTTTGTCATTTCCGTTTACATTCACTTCCAAACTGTCGGACTGTGTGTAAACAATATGTACAGCATCAGATACCTGAATGCGGTTAAAAGAACCTACTGAGCGGATTTGCGATACCTGCGCACTGATACTTAAGACTGAGCTTAGAAGTGCTATTGATAAAAATTTAGTTTTCATTTGTGTTTATTTGAGAGTAAGACGGGGTACTTGCTTAAAAGTTACAGGGATTTAAAAATTTATTTTCTTTTTGTTATCTGGTTGATTGGTTGCGTAACAATAGTACTGCTTATGAGCTATGTATTTTAAAAAGGCAGCGTTCAAGGATTAAATCTGCTTTTTTTTTAAAAAAATTATTGTTTTCTTTCGATACTGAAAGAATTGAAGGATAAAGAATACTTGTCGTTTTCTTTTTCATCGCCTTTTACTGCTTTAACACCAAGGCCGTTTACTTGTTGAGCAACTCTTACCGCACGCCTCCAGAAGCCATTCCTGGCGGGCTTTTCAGTTACTCCACTTTCGTCATCTGTTTCGCTGGTTAAAGCAAGTGCGTTTACGTTTGTGTAACGAGTCACTGCTGTAACATTAAGAGTGTTGGTATTAAGACTGTTTTTAATTTCGTTATGAGCGAGCACTGTAGTGTCTTTCTTAATTTCCAAGGGATGAACATCCTCCGGAACTACTGTAGGAGTTGCCTGGTTAGCAATGTTCAAAGTATGAGAGTCAACAGCAATGTTCTTAGTGTTGAACTTTTCATGGCCCTTTTTCTTTTCCTGATCTTTTCGAGCATCAGCAATAAGTGTGGTAGTAATTTGCGGTGAGAATTTATTAAGAGAGGCAGAATCCCGAATACCAGAATTCTTTCCCCTGTTTTCTTTTTTTGCCAGTTTACTTTCGATCGGAACCTCCGAACGGTAATAGGCAAACACTAAGGCAAGGCCTATAACCAGCAACACCGCTGCTGCTATAGCTCTTTGTGTACTGAATAAAGCAATTACCCTTGCTTCTTTCTTCAGGCTTTCTTTGTCAGGATGAACAACGGTAAGGTCGGCAACAAGTTTGGTTTTTGACAGAAGCTGCAGTTCTTTTTTCAAAACATCATTTGAAGCAAGTTCCTTCTCGAAAATTATTTTTTCCTCATCACTTAAAGTGTTTTCAAAATAACCGAGGGGTAAATTGTTTAACAGGAATTCATCTTCCGTTTTAATCAATGCTTTCTTATCAGAAAAAACTTCAGCTGTATCGGGAGATAACAATGTCTTCTTGAACAGGTCCAGTTCATTGCGAAGGCTAGCATTGGTCGCTAACTCTGCCTCCATTTCAATTTTTTCTGTAAGCGAAAGATTTCCTTCCAGATAATTCAACAGATCCTGTCCAGGCATATCATCTTCCTTTTTTACAAGGTTGTTTTTAAATTCAAAACCGACATTATCTTTTGTAATAACGGGGAGTTCACTATCCTCCAGATCAATTTCAAGTTCAGGGTGTTTCTTCACAAAATCCTTCAACTCAATGGTCAAAGACTCTGAAAGATTTCCTTCAAAATAATCCAGCAAAAATGCTTCGTAGTTATTTTTATTGATAGCTGACATTATATAACCGCCTCCATCCTTCCTATGTAATTCTTTAAAAATGTCCTGCCTCTGAAGATGTAAACTTTTACCTGCGAATCGTTCAAACCGGTAATGCGAGCGATCTCTTCATAATCGTAGCCTTCGTAGTCCCGCAGCAATAAAACGGTTTTTTGAATTTCGGGAAGCTGGTCCAATCCCTGGTTCAAAAGTTCTTTAAGGTCGCTGTACTGCATTGTGTGCGAGTGGGTGTTATAATCAACTTCCTTTAAATTTGTTTTTTTAGATTGTTTACGGGTGTAATCAATCATGGTGTGATAGGCAGTTGTAAATAAATAGGTTTTTGCTTTTTGCGCATCAATGGAATCAATTTTGCGCCACATTTTTTCAAATGAATCCTGCACAATATCTTTGGCGGCGTCTTTATCCTTAATTTGTTTTATAATAAACCTGTACACGCCATCGGCATGAGTCTCTACACAGTTATTATAATCTGCTAATTCCAAGGTAATAAGAGTAAGACGGGGTTAAGCCGAAAAAGTTACAGGTCGAAGCAGAAATTAAAACGCTTAATACCAGTTGATTAGCATTAAAATCATTTTTTCAGAAGCTTAAACGCATGATTCCATTTTCCATCACGCATGCCGGGTATGCACCAGAGCATGGCCAAAGGTTCAATGGCACGTGCAGCTTCGGCCAACCCCATATCTTCAACTTCCCATCCGAATTTTAAAAGTATGTTGGTTACTTCTTTTCTCGCATCCTCGTTGTTGCCGCAAATAAACATAGAAGGCTTAACCCCGTTGAAATCAGGGTCCACCATAAAGGCACTTCCCACGGAACAGAAAGCTTTTACGAAATGAGCTTTTGGCGCTTTCTTTTGCAATTGTTCCATTAAAGAATTTGAAAGTGAAGTGAAATATTGTAGTACCCCGTTTTGTGGTGCCGCATCCGCAATAGGATTAGTGGCATCAATGATTATTTTTCCATTAAGATGATCTATCCCGCAAAGATCCAGTGCGCTTTCAGCTACCCCGCCTTTTACGGCAAGCACAATAATATCGGCGTGTTTGGCGACTTCAGAAAAAGAGCCCGTTTTAATATTTCCGCCAACTTCCGTGATAAGGGCAGCGTATTTATCCGGTGTGCGCGAGGCAATGGTAGTATCATAGCCATATTTTAAAAATCCTTTCGCCAACGCTTTACCAACGGCACCAGAGCCTATAATTCCAACTTTTTTCATAATAGTTTATTTTTTTTAAGTATAAAGATATCGTTTTAATGATAAAATATAATGCCCGGGCTTTTACAAAAATATAAAACGAATGGATTAAAATACTCTTCCAAAAAGTGAAATATGTCGTGGAACTCCCTCTAACCCTCTTACATCCGTGCTACCACTTAAATTTGGCCTACGCGGTAAATTCCTTCTTTTTTTTTTACATATTTGACCTAAGATAAAAAACATGAAACATTTTCTTTTCACATCGCTATTCGTCCTTTTCGGATTGGTTATAAATGCTCAGGCCTATAAAAAATTCAAGACGGAATCAGAAGATGAATTTAATAACGGAAATTTTTCAAAGTCGTTGGAGTTAGCTGAAAAAGCGCTTAGTGTGGCGGAAAAAGATAAGAAAGTGAGCAAAGACGAAATTATTGAGTTAAAGTCGGATGTGGCGGTTACCATGATCTACAACGATAAAAGAGATGAAGGAATTTCCAGGATGCTAAAACTGGTGAACGAAATAGAATCCACCGGTGCAGGCGCCCACGCCCAAATAACAGTGAGGATGAACTATGGAGTAATTTTAAGCAGTATGGGATTGTACAGTAACGCAATCCCCGAGTTGCAGAAAGCTCATGAACTCTGCAAAAGTAATTTTTATGAGAAAGAATATGTTGTTGGAATAATGTCTTCGCTGGCCGAGTGCAATCATTACTTATACCGTTTCGACAATGCAGAACAATTGTATAAAGAAGCTTTGATCTTTTGCGAGAAAAACGGACTCACCAACAAAGTAGAATACCCCGCCACGTTTTCCGGTCTGGCTGCGCTTTACACCGATATGCAGTACGAAAAAAAAGCTGTGGAGGCTTACGAAAAAGCCGGTGAAGCCTACCATAAGAACAATGATAGCATATCACCCAACTACGCTGTGTATTTACAGAATTACGGTACTCTTCTTTCAAATATTTACCAGTACGATAAAGCACTTAGTTTGTTGATGAAGTGCAAGACCATGAGTATGAAATTATATGGCGAAAACTCGCAGGAGTACGCTGGCATTCTTAATAACCTTGGCTACGCCTATGATCGTATGGGTCGACTGATGGAAACAGAACAATTTTACACCAAGTCACTTGAAATAAAAAGGGGACTTAAAAACGGAAGATTTGATTTTTATCTGAGTTCAGTAAATAATCTCCAGTTTTATTACGGGTCTGTTGGCCGCACTGAGGAAGCTGACGAACTGGTCAAAGAACTTGAAAAAGGACTGGAAGATCCGCGATTACAGGACACCCTGGCAAGGATAACCTTTGCTGAAAACCTGGCATCGTATTACAGCCGTAAAAGACTCTATATCAAAGCCCGGAAATACGTTGATGATGCTATTATGTATACCAAATCAATCTATGGAGATAACAACCTGGAACTTGGAAATATGTATATAACCATTGCCACCATGTTGGTAGAGCAAAACAAAACAGAAGAAGCGCTGGAGTATATGAGAAAAGTGCCTCCGGTTATTAACGAAAACTCCAAAGGCGCGCTTGCTGAAACAGTCAGCCTCATAAGAAATTACGCGGTTACACTCAGTTCACGTTTTCAGAAACATGCCGAAGCGGAGCCTTTTATTAATCAATCACTCAAACTGGTTGAAAAAAAGGTGATCACAAATAAAAACGAAATAGCGGATATTTATTTCCAGAAAGCCCAGATTTCTTCTGAATT
>JACDDR010000035.1:2283-4459 GCA_013816895.1 Bacteroidota bacterium | reverse complement strand
AGATAAAGTAAGTACTGCCATCGAGTACTTTAATAAATACCTGGAACTTAAATATTCACAAATAGAAGAAAACTTCAGCTACATGACAGAAGCCGAAAAGCTTGAATTCATGGAAACTTTTGAAATAGAGATCAAAAACTTTTTCACTTCTATTTCTAACCACGTTCAAAAGCATCCCGAGCTTATTGAGGTGCTTCTCAATTACAGGATCCAAACCAAAAGCATGTTGCTGAACAATCTATCAAAAATTAAAAAAAGCATAGCGCAGCTAAACGATCCTTTAATTAATGAGAAGTTTGAAAAAATGAAACTCAACCGGGAAAATATTTCAAAGCTTATGTCGCTTAATACCGATGAATACACAGCGGCACTAAGCGAAGTAGACGCGTTAAAAAAAGAAGCCGATCAGATTGAGAAAGAAATTTCGGCGAGAGTATCACAGAAAAACTTTTCCGGTTATCAGAAATTAACCTGGAAAGATATTCAGAAACAACTTTTACCAAATGAATGCGCGATTGAAATTGTGCGCACCAATCAAATCTATATTAACGACAGCGCCGGGACCAATTACAGTTTCATTATTTTAAAAAGTACCGGCTACCCGGTTATGCTCATGATGGACAGGCCCATTACCTGGGAAGAAGAAGTATTAAGCCTTTACAGAAAAAGCATTAACGACAGAAAAGACGAGCCCGATCTTTACCGGAGATTATGGAAGGGAATAAAGGAAAAAGCCGGCACAGCTACTACGGTTTATCTTTCTTCGGATGGAATATATAATCAGGTTAATCTTAACACCTTGTATAACTCCGAAACAAAAAAATACCTGATCGAAGAAATAAACATTCACGGTCTATCTTCGTTGCGTGACATTAATGAATTAAAAATAAAGCCCTTGCATATCCCTTCTAATGTTGCACTTATTGGTAATCCTGTTTTTAATTACGATCTAAGTAAGTTGCCAGAGAATAAGAAAAATTTTGGTAACGACCTCGCTGTTCGTGGTGGCTTTGGATTTGTACTGGATCAGTTACCCGGAACCAAAACTGAAATAGAAACAATTAAAACACAACTAGAAAAAGGGTCAGTTAACACCACAGCACTCACTGAAGAAAAAGCCAACGAGTCGAACGTAAAAAAAATCAAGAATCCCGACGTGCTGCACTTTGCTACGCACGGTTTTTTTCTGGAAGACCTTCCGGAGGCTACCCTTGCCCAACTGAGCAAAACAGAACGAAGTTTTTATGGTAATCCCATGATGCGGTCGGGCGTATTCTTAAGCGGGGCAAACAATACGTATTCTTTAAATACTATCAACATTGATCACATTGCCGATTTTGAGGACGGAACACTTACTGCGTACGAAGTAATGAACCTTGATCTCGATAAAACTGAACTGGTGGTTTTGAGCGCATGCGAAACGGGTTTGGGAAAAGTTAAGAACGGAGAGGGTGTGTTTGGATTACAAAGAGCCTTTAAGCTGGCTGGGGCAAAATCGGTTATTATGTCGCTTTGGTCGGTGAGTGATGCGGCCACTATGGAGCTGATGATAAACTTTTATAAACGCTGGATGAATACCGGCGACCTCTATGGTTCTTTCAAAGAAGCTCAGCTAGACGTAAAAAAGAAATATCCGGAGCCTTATTATTGGGGGGCTTTTGTGTTGAATGGCAGGTAATTGCTAGATTCATTCATAAATTTGTCAAGGCACTTTAAGTGCTTCGATACTTCCCTTAAAAGCAGCCTCTCTGGAACTGTAAAACTCGTTGTGGACCATTAACCATGGGGCGATACCGTTTTTGTGTATCCTTTCGTTGTTTTGCAAATTATGCCAGTAAAATTTTTCTATGCTTACAGAGGAAAAACCAATGTACAATCGGTCAAACTTAGGAGAATACAGAATGTCTACACAAAAAATTCATCCAAATTGTTCATTTTCACTGATTTTAACACCACTGACAGCAAACTACAAGTAAAAGCCATTGAAGTTCAGTAAGTTAGTAGCCGGAGCGGAGTAACCCGTGTCCTCATGAATCCTGCGCGACTAAAAGCCAAAAATCATATCAGGTTTGCATCAAAAAAAAACAGAAAGTACTGATTTTCAATACTTTCTGCTTAAGTGTAGCGGAAACGGGAGTTGAACCCGTGACCTCAGGGTTATGAATCCTGCGCTCTA
>JACDDR010000035.1:0-2273 GCA_013816895.1 Bacteroidota bacterium | reverse complement strand
GAGCTATCCCGCCATTTTAACGGGCTGCAAATATAGTTAAATTCATAATTAATACCCAAAAAGAAATTTTTTTTGTTTTTTTATTTGCTTTGTAGATAAAAATTTATACATTTCTGAAAATTTAGGTTTTATGTCGAAAAAAAGCAAAGGTTCGTCAGCGAAAAAAGGCAAAGCAAATAAACCAGCTAAGTCTGTAAAGAAAAATGCCGCTCCAAAAAAGGCCGCGAAAAAAGTATCGAAGCCGGTAGCAAAGAAAAAAACTGCGCCTAAAAAGCCAGTTAAAAAAATTGTTGCTAAAAAAGCAAGCCCTAAGCCAAAACCGGTAAAAAAAGCGCTTCCTAAAAAAAGCATTAAGACTCCTGCGAAAACAGTCGTAAAACCTGTAGCGAAAAAAGTGTCGCCGGCTAAACCGGTAAAAAAAGTTACTGTCCAGCATAAAGCTGTTAAGCCCGCAGTTGCTAAGAAAATTGAAGCACCTGTAAAAGCGGCTCCTAAAAAAGCTGAAGTCGTTCATAAAGTTGAAAAGCCTGTTGAAAAGGCATCGAAAGCCGCAGCGGAATCAAAAAATGATAATGGCAAAGTTCTTGCAATTACCAACACAATACCTAAACAGGAAGTACAGGCTTTATCGCTTAATAAAATTGCTTCCATCTCAAGTTCTATTACCAATCCTATTAAAAAGAACGATTCATATTCCATTAAACCTGAAAAAGAGCCCGCCGGAAAATACGAACTGGAAATTGTAGTACGTTCCTCTCCTGAAATGCTGTTCGAGTTTCTTTCAACACCGAGCGGACTCAGCGAATGGTTCTGCGACGATGTAAATATCCGAAATGGCATTTATACCTTTATCTGGGACGGACAATTACAGCAAGCCCGTCTTTTAAAAACAATTGATGATCATTTGGTACGCTTTCAGTGGGTTGATAAAACCGACGGAAGCTATTTTGAATTCCGTATTCAGCGTGATGATCTTACCAACGACATTTCCCTTATTGTTACTGACTTTGCCGACACAGCTTCTGAGCGGGAATCCAGCAAATTACTATGGCAAAGCCAGGTTGAAAAGCTGATGCACATCATTGGTTCTATTTTTTAAAAGTATAAAATCTTAATAGTAAAATAGTGCGACCAAATAATCGCCCTGTTTTTTTGGATTGATTTCTTACATTAGTTTTTCATCCTGAAAATCAAATGAATAATCTGGGTTAATTTTTTTTGATAAAATTTAATTAGAATTTGCTGTTTTGCCGGCTGCTTCGTTATAAAGATGGCAAACAAATCAGGTGAAAATTAATCCTATGACAAAATAACACTTTTTGAGACTTAACTAAATTCGTATAAATCTTACATATGTATGACCGGCAACATCTCCGAATTGTAAGGCAAGATCAAACGGACGAACTTTGATAAAAAAGTATGGAAAATATTAAGGAGGGAATGAGGATCTTAATTGTGGACGATGATCCGTTATGTATATTTTTAACGGAGCGCATTCTGACAAAAAATTTTTGCATCCGAAGCGTGCATAGTGGCCACGAAGCCCTTTTGCTTGTAGAAAAAGAAAACTTCCACCTGATCTTAATGGACATTAATCTGGGAGACATTAATATGGATGGCATCAGAACCATGCGAAAAATCAGGGAACTTAATATTGGCGCGCCTTACATATTTGCACTTACTGCCTTCTCTTATAATAAAAAATGGTATATCGATCAAGGTTTTGATGACCTTTATCACAAACCTCTTACGCATGAAATAATACCTGTTATCAATAACCTTGAATTTAAAAAACGCCGGGTAGCTTAATCACTGAGTTGAAAGGAGACAACATATCAAAGTCCGTTTTTGGCCGCGTCATTATCATTGACGATGATCCTATTAATAATTTTATTCTGTTTCAGAATATTAAATTCATTAGCCCTGCATTACCGGTGTTTGAATTTATAAGTCCATCGGAAGCGCTACGATACATTGCCTCTGCTATATTGTCGGACTGCAGCCTGGTATTGCTCGACATTAACATGCCGCAGCTTAGCGGCTGGGAGTTTTTGCATGAGCTCACTGCGCTTACCATTCCACTAAAAAATAAGTTTGAAATGTACATGCTTTCCTCCTCAACCGATATAAGCGATCAGAAAATGGCGCATGAACATGTTTTCGTTAAAGACTATCTCATCAAACCAATTACGATCGAAAAGCTGAGAAAGATTTTATTAAAAAGAGGTAAAAACCTATAAAGTATTTTAGTAAACCCGGTGTTTTATTTAGCT
>JACDDR010000166.1 GCA_013816895.1 Bacteroidota bacterium | reverse complement strand
CAGTTGCCCGGATCCATGTAGCCCACACTGATCATATAAGCAGGGCCGAGAAAGGCAAGCAAACGCCTGAAATTACTCCCGCGCTGCGTGTTTACACTTGAATTAACTTCTTCTAACGACTTGTTCATTTTTTAAGGACGACTAAAATGTGCGAAGCCACTTTATTGCTAAAGAATTGTATGTTTTTTTTGTTGATAGTCACTTTATACGAATTATCAAAGGCGTTGAGTTCATCCACTTTAATACTATCCCCAATTTTTAGACCAACACTGGTAAGATGCTGCAAAAATGACTTGGAATGTTCCGAAACACCGGTTAATAAATAATTTCCTTTTTGATTGAACTGACTTAATGGTTTCGATTTAAGAAAATTAAATTGCCCTTTTGAATCCGGGATAGGATCTCCGTGAGGGTCGAAACGCGGGTTCCCAATAAAATTTTCAAGACGGTTAATGAGTTCGTCGCTTTGGATGTGTTCCAGTTGCTCTGCTATCTCATGCACTTCGTCCCACTTAAAACTAAGCTTCTCTACCAAAAAAGTTTCCCAAAGACGGTGTTTACGGATAATTTTTATGGCGAGTTTCTCTCCCCTGGAAGTTAAAACAACACCTTTGTACTTTTGATAATTAATAAGTTTTTTTTCCGCGAGGCGTTTCAGCATGTCTGTTACGCTGGCAGCTTTGTTCTGCAGTTGCTGCGAGAGCTCATTTGTTCCCACGCCTCCGCCATCATTATTTTCACGCAACATGTAAATTGCTTTAAGATAATTTTCCTCTGTAACTGAAAACTGCATGCGCAAATATACGAATTTTATCTCCTCTAAATATATTTTTAGGCTGCCCTAAATGTTATCCGTTAAACGCTATCGGTTGAAGCAGCATTAAAACAGATAACCTTTAACTTATAACTCTGAAGTCCCTCCCCCGTTTAACGTGATTTTCCATACATATTTTGGCAGAGTTAGGTAAACCATTAGCTTTGTTTAGACAAACAACCCACATGAAAAAAATAAGCTTTTTATTAATAAGCGCCCTCCTGGGAACATCCTCCCTGTTTTCGCAAAAGAAAAATGATGCGAAAAAAGAAACTCCGAAAAAAGGGGCCGAAAAAAAATCCGAACCAACTGATCCCCTGTTAAAAGCCGATACGTACTCTGCGCTTTCCTTCAGGAACATTGGGCCTGCTGTAACTTCCGGCCGTGTTATCGACATTGCAGTAAATCCCAAAAACAAAAGCGAGTGGTACATTGCAGCCGCAGCTGGCGGAGTTTTTAAGACTAAAAATGCGGGTGTAACATTTGACCCGATATTCGACGGTCAGGGTGTTTATTCAATCGGTTGTCTGGCCCTTGACAAAAACAATACCAACATACTTTGGGTTGGATCAGGTGAAAACAACAACCAGCGCGCTGTAGGCTACGGTGATGGTATTTACAAAAGTGAAGATGGCGGAAAGTCCTTTAAAAACATGGGCCTTACCAAATCAGAGCACATTGGTAACATTGCCATTGATCCTGATAATTCAGATGTTATTTACGTTGCGGCCTATGGTCCTGTGTGGAAAGAAGGCGGAGACCGCGGGATATACAAAACAACCGACGGCGGAAAAACATGGAAACAGGTGCTTACCGTTAGCGAACATACCGGTTTTAACGAAGTACACATTGACAAGAAAAATACGAACATCCTTTATGCCTGTGCGCATCAACGCCGCCGCCACGAATGGACCTACATTAGCGGGGGGCCTGAAAGCGCGATCTATAAAAGTAAAGACGGCGGAGCAACCTGGGACAAGTTAAGCAGCGGTTTACCTTCCGGTGATGTGGGCAGAATTACTATGGCCATTTCGCCAATAAATACAGATGTGTTATACGCGATGTGTGAAGGAAGAGACAATAAAGGATTTTATAAAAGTACCGATCGTGGCGCCAGCTGGGAAAAGCAAAGCGGCAAAGCAACCGACGGAAATTATTACCAGGAAATTATTGCCGATCCGAAAATAATGGATAAAATTTATGTGATGGATACCTGGGCCAATGTTACAACTGACGGAGGCAAAACCTTCAGGGGCCTTGGAGAAAAACACAAGCACGTAGACAATCACGCTATCTGGATTGATCCTTCCAACTCGCTTCATTACCTTATGGGCTGTGATGGTGGCTTATATGAAACATTTGACGGCGCCGCTACCTGGGATTACAAATCTAATTTGCCTATCACTCAAATTTACAGGGTGGCCCTTGATAACAGCAAACCATTCTATAATATTTACGGTGGAACACAGGATAACAACACACTGGGAGGCCCTAGTCGCACAATGAGCGGAAGTGGCATCACTAACGCCGACTGGTTTGTTACGGTTGGCGGAGACGGCTTTCAAAGCAGGGTAGATCCAAAGGATCCGAATATTATTTACAGCGAATGGCAATATGGCGGGCTTGTACGGTTTGACCGTAAATCGGGCGAACGTGTGGATATAAAGCCCGTTGAAAAAGAAGGTGAGCCTGCGTACCGCTGGAACTGGGATGCGCCTATTCTGATCAGCAACTTTGATCACAAGCGAATTTATTTTGCAGCCAATAAAGTATTCCGAAGTAATGATCGCGGCAATGGCTGGACCGTTATAAGCCCTGACCTGTCGCGCGGGATAGACCGAAATAAATTACCTATTATGGGAAAAGTATGGAGCGTTGATGCCATAGCAAAAAATGCTTCTACTTCTATTTTTGGAAATATTACAGCATTAAGCGAATCACCAAAAAACGAAAATCTTATTTATGCCGGAACTGATGATGGCTTGATACAGGTAACAGACAACGGCGGAAGCAGCTGGACCAAAATTGATAACATCGCAGGAGTTCCATCCATTACTGCTGGGAGTTTCAAGATGCAGCCATTGGTTAATTATCTTTTGGCTTCACAGCATCAGGAAAATACCGCCTACGCTGTTTTCAATAATCATCGTCAGGGAGATTTTAAACCTTATTTAATGAAAACAACCGACAAAGGAAAAAGCTGGACAAATGTTGGAGCTTCACTTCCTGAAAACGGTTCGGTGTATTCGGTTGCTGAAGACCACGTCAATCCAAACCTCGTATTTTGCGGAACAGAATTTGGTTTCTATTTTAGTCTGGATGCCGGAAAGCATTGGACAGAGCTGACCGCAGGGTTACCGAACGCGGTGTGTATTAAAGACATTGCCATTCAAAAAGAGGAGAATGACATCGTTCTCGCTTCCTTTGGCCGCGGATTTTTTGTACTTGATGATTACAGTTTGTTACAGAATATAAAAGGGGATGACCTTAAAAAATCTGGTTTTATATTTCCTGTAAAAGATGGTTTGGTGTTTAACCAATCTACACCTTACGGACATAAAGGAAAATCGTTTCAGGGTGAATCCTTTTTTACCTCACCAAATCCACCTATTGGAGCCACTATTACGTACTATATAAAAGAAGATCACAAAACACTTAAAGAAAGACGTAAGGAACTCGAGAAGGAAAAAATAAAAAACAACGAGCCTGTTTATTATCCAAGCATCGACACACTTCGCATGGAAGATTACGAGCAAGGAGCTTTTGTTCTTGCACTCATCACTGATGAGCAAAATAACGAGATACGGAAAATTAAACTCGACGCTAAAAAAGGTGTGAAACGTTTTACCTGGGATGGACGTTATGAAGTTACTACTCCTGTAAACTTTAACGAGCCGGACGTTGAAAACCCTTATTACTCCGCGGATGAGGGTCCCGTAGCTGTTCCAGGAAAATATTTCGTGCAATTAATGAAGGTGAATGAAGGAAAATTTGAACAACTCACTGAAAAAACAGCGTTCAATATTAAAGCGCTGAATCAATCGAGTTTACCTTATCCTGATCAGCAAAAGCTAATCACTTTTAATAAAGAACTAAGTGAGTTCAGAAGAATAGTTCACGGTTCGGCCGATTACTTCGGATACCTGAAAGAACGTATGAAATATCTTAAACAAGGTATTCTTAAAGGAAGCACCAACTCAATGTCACTTCTTGCAGATGTTTCGGCGTTTGATACAAAAGCGAGGGATCTTGAAATAAAACTGAATGGCGATGCAAGCCTTGCTAAACGCGAATTCGAAAGCCTTCCGGGTTTTGTAGGAAATCTTGAAACGATTGTAGGAAATTCGTGGGGACAATCGTTAGGTGTCACACAAAACCATGAAGAGAAGTTCACCTCTCTGAAATCAGGATTCAAACCATTATACGCTTCGATACTTGAATTAAAAGCGCTGGTAGAAACCATTGAGCAAAAGGCAGAAGATATTAAAATGCCAGCTACCACAGGACGATTGCCAAAGTATAATTAAAAGCAGGTTATATTAAATAGAAAAAGGGAGTAACGAAAAGGAATTAACGTCTTTGCGAGACCTTGGTCGAAGCAATCTCACATGAAGATTGCTTCACTTCCCGCCCGGATGAAAAATCCGTTCGGACGGGCGTTCGCAATGACGATCTACAGTCTTTTTTACTTCTACTTAATAATTAATTTACCAGTATAGGAAACAGCATTTTGAGTTACCTTGTAAATATAAATTCCTTTGTCCTTTCCTTCAAGATCAAGATGTACCTGATTCTCCTTCGTGAAGATGTGAGATATTAATCTGCCGGTAAGGTCAAAGACCTCAATAACACTTTCTTTTTCAAGCTCATCAAATGTAAATTTTCCATTACCTGGATTTGGATACACTAACGGCTTTTTACTTTTCATAGCGTTGGTTTTAATTCCAACATCATTGAACGGCGCTGCTGTTGTAAATTTCCACACCGGTGAGAAATTGCTGAAGTGCCCGCCATTATTAGTGCTCACCCGCCAGTAATAAGTTGTGGATGCAGGAAGAACAGTGCTGGTAACATATAAGAGGTTACCGGTATTCACAGATTTCCATATCGTATTAAAAGTGGAATCTGTTGTAAGATCAATATGATAAATGATACCATCGCTTACCTTCGCCCATTTAAGTATTACCTGGCTCGCCGTATCAATTCCAATCGCAGTGTTGGCAGGACTGGTTTGTAGTGGAGGGTTAGGAACGCTGTCGTTTGACCCTACATAGGTAATAAACATTTCAATTTTTTGTAATGGGCAATCGTTTGAGTTGCGCGGAGCGTTAACAATGGTATCTACGTAATTCATTCCCGACAATACCCTGCCGTAAACCGAATACTGGCCATTCAAAGAAGCTGCGGTTGCCACGCAAATAAAGAATTGCGAGGTTGCGCTGTTAATATTCTGGTCGCGGGCAGCGGATAAAATACCACGCACGTGTTTTGCGGTGCTGAACTCAGCATTTACCGTTGGCTGAGTAGGATCGCCATTACCCCAGGTGGATTGGGCACCATGCCTTGAATTAGGGTCCCCTCCCTGGATCACAAACCCAGGAATAACACGATGAAACGCCGTTGTGTCAAAAAACTTAACGCTTACAAGACTATCGAAGTTTCTTGTATGTTTGGGAGCAATGTTCGGAAACAACTCCACTACAGTAGTTCCCAAAACGGCGTTATTACGCTTTGTTAGGATCTGGAACATGGGCTTACCGGTATAAGTGCTTGTTGAAGCAGTTTGCGATTTAAACACGCTAATAATAAAAAAAGCGATTATTGAAAAAGAAATTTTTTTGATCATGTGAATTTTGAATTACATAAATGTACAAAAGATAAAAGCAACTCTTTTAATTTTAACAGGTCCTATTTGTTTGTCTGCTACCCGATTATAACCGCACTTCCGAAAATAAAAAAGGCTGTCTCAAAATGAGACAGCCTTATGAACGGCCTTACAGCCGATCTGTATTCTTAAATTATTTCAATTTTACTCTTTAAAAATAATCTTCATCTCCACCCTTCTGTTCTTCTGGCGTCCTGCTTCAGTGTCGTTTGGAGCAATTGGCTGATCCTGGCCAAACCATTCGGTAAGAATATTATCCGCCGGAACACCTTTTTTAACCAGGTACGCTTTCACTGCTTTTGAACGTTTTTCACTCAACAGCATATTCTTTGCAGCAT
>JACDDR010000165.1 GCA_013816895.1 Bacteroidota bacterium | reverse complement strand
TGTTGACGGTTTAGTTCACATCTCTGATCTTTCATGGAGCAAAAAAATCAAGCATCCAAGCGAATTCTGCAAAGTAGGAGAGAAGATGGATGTTGTGGTTCTTGAGATTGATGGTGAGAACCGTCGTTTATCTTTAGGTCACAAGCAACTTGAAGAAAATCCATGGGATGTATTTGAAACGGTATTTACCATTGACTCAGTTCACAAAGGAACAGTTATCAATGTTAACGATAAAGGAGCTACCGTTGGCTTACCATATGGTGTTGAAGGATTCTGTCCTGCACGTCACTTGGCGAAAGCAGACGGAACAAGCGCTAAAGCGGAAGAAGTTATCGATTTCAAAGTAATTGAATTCAGTAAAGACGCTAAGCGTATTGTTGTTTCTCACGCACGTTTACACGAAGAAGTGAAAGACGAAGCAAGGAAAGTTGAAAAAGCTACCAAGAAAGCTGATTTCGAAGACAGTAAAAAAGCTGTTAAGAAGGTAAAAGATAACCAGGAGAAAACCACGTTAGGTGATATCTCGGCATTATCTGACCTGAAAGAGAAAATGGATAAAAAATAATTCATTTCAGATTAATTTCTGATTTGAGAAGTACTCCTGAAGGGTTGTTCCTTCAGGCCAACTGAGAACCTAGCCATGGTTTCTTAGTTTTTTGAGAGCCAATAAACCCGTCGGATAGACGGGTTTTTGGTTTTATGGAAGTGGGTTGGAGCCACATAGGGCACATAGAAGGAGTGATAAAAGGCCTGGAAACAAAGAGACCAAGAGGCGAGGCGAGAACAAGCCACATAGGGCCCCATAGAAATTTTTAAACACAGAGGAAAAGAGAATACAAAGGTCACAGAGATTAATAATGCTCCGCTCTGCGCTCTCTGCGTGCAATTCTTTCGAAGATAGTCAAGAATAGCCACAGATTTCACTGATTACACAGATCAGAATGATTAACTCTGCGCGCTCTGCGTGAAATTCTTTTGAGTGTATCCGGGAACACAGCCACTAATTGCACGAACGACACTAATTTAATTGGGCTAAGCGATTCAAAAAGTTGAACAGCAGTAGCACATACAAGAAGCAACAGAGAAAAAAATTGCTAAATTCATGGAATGAAAAAATATTTTAGTGTCGTCCTAATAACCTTAAGTATCGTTTCCTGTAAACCGCCGCAACCCGCGAATGATCCAAGTACTGTTGTTACCGCTGTACCAAAAAAGCCGGAACCCGTTAAGATAACCTACACCCTCATCGAAACCCTTCCACACGATACCACGTGTTTTACCGAAGGCTTACTTATGTACGAAGGAAAACTTTTCGAAAGCTCTGGTGCGCCTGATAATCTTCCAAGAACACGTTCCTCGTTTGGCATTGTGAATTTAAAAAACGGCAAGCTGGATGTAAAAGGAGAACTTGACCGTAAAACTTATTTCGGCGAAGGGATTGCCATTTTAAACAATAAACTTTACCAGCTTACTTATCAGAATCAGGTAGGTTTTATATATGATGCAAAAACATTTAATTCAGCCGGACAGTTTAGTTTTAAGAACAAGGAAGGATGGGGCTTAACTACAGATGGCACAAGCCTTATCATGAGTGACGGCACCAGCGATCTTACCTTTCTTGATCCGGCTAACCAAAACGTAGTTAAAACACTTAACGTTAATACCATTAATTATGATCTGCCTGATCAGTTAAACGAACTTGAATACATCAACGGGTTTATTTACGCGAATGTTTGGAGAACCAACACTATTATAAAAATTGACCCGGCAACAGGAGATATCAGCGGCATAATGGATCTTACGCAACTCGCTGCCACGGCCCGCAGCAAATACAAGAATAGTCTTGAAATGAATGGTATTGCCTTTGATCCCGCCACAAAAAAAATGCTGATAACAGGAAAAATGTGGCCGGAGATTTATAAGATAGAAATTGCGTTTTAACATATCTAATAGAAAACCTGTCAGATGAATAAGTCTGGCTTTTCGGTCGGGCATCTGACCAAAAGAAATATTAATAAAATATGACTGTAAAATACTTTTCATCCTTTGCTTTAAGAATAACTCTTTTAATGATATTCTTGTTTTACTCTTTATTAATATCGAGCCAGAATATAAAATCAATACTAAACTCAAAATCAGAAATAAGAATAAAATTAACACAGCTTGAGGCCGTTTCTCTCCGCTTTACAGGAACTAATCTTGATTCAGCAAAATATGTCGCAAGATTAATGGATAGCTTAGCAGAAACTACAACGGACTATAAATTGCAAAGCGATTATAAGTGGAACTACGCTGTAATGTTAGTGTTTTCTAAGCCAGATCAGGCTTTGCAGAAAGCCTATGACAATCTGCAAATTAGTAATAAGTCGGGCGACTGCAAGTTGATAGCCAAAGCAAATCTTCTCCTCGCAAAACTGAATTGGTATATACCAAACCAGGGCAAAGTTTTTGAGTATTACGACAAAGCTATTGCTATAGCTGAAAAATGCAATGACAAAGAAACATTATTGCTTGTATATTCTTATAGTGGAATGTTTTATTTTAACACACAACAATATAACAAGAATAAAGAATTTTTATTTAAAATGGAAAAGATTGACTCCACTTTAAGGAAGGACGCGGGGCACAATTCTGACATTGGTGATATTTTTAGAGCCATGAATGCATTAGACTCAGCTGATTTTTACTACATGAAAGCAATTAAATTAATAGAAGAAAAAAAAGATTCTTTAGGTATGATGGGGTTGTATTATAATTACTCTCTCATTCCTAGAGCGAAAGGTAATTTTAAGTTGGCAATTGAATACTGCAAAAAAGGCCTCTTAATTGCTAAAAAACTCAATGACCTTAAAGCAATAATTAATGGAAATAAACAATTATTTGACACTTATTCAGAAATAGGTGATTTAGTAAACGCAAAAAAACACTTATTAATTGTAATAAATAAAAATGAGGAAAGAAATTGTTTGGATTGTTTAATTGGTGAATATCGCAGACTTTCTGAAATTTGTTTTGCCGGAAAATCATATGAAGATTCTTACACTTATCTCTTAAAAAGTGTAAGTTTATTTGAAAGTAAAAATAACAGTGGGACAAATGCAAATTTGGCAAAAGTGGAGGAAGGCAATTTAAAAAAACAGAAGCAGTTAGAAATAAATTTAATTAACCAGCAAAAAGAGGCTGAAAAACGAATTAAGAATATTTCTTTCATTGCTTTGGGAATATCCTTCATCTTAATAATTGGAATAATTTTTTCATTAGTTAAAATCAAAAAATCAAAAAAGTTATTACAGATTCAACAGGTTGAAACTGAAAAGCAAAAACATCTTGTAGAAGAGAAACAAAAAGAAATTATTGATTCAATTACTTACGCAAAAAGATTGCAGGATGCCATCTTGCCACGTCAGGAATTTGTTAATTCTCATTTAAAAAACAACTTTATTTACTATCAACCAAAAGACATTGTAGCAGGAGATTTTTATTGGGCAGAGAAGTTTGAAGATTTGTTTTTCATTGCTGCCGCAGATAGCACTGGGCATGGCGTACCGGGGGCAATGGTTTCTGTAGTTTGTTCAAATGCATTAAACAGAACTCTTAAAGAATTCAAATTATCAACAACTGGCGAGATATTAGATAAAACAAGAGAATTGGTAATAGAAACTTTTGAAAAAAGTTCAAGTGACGTAAAAGATGGCATGGATATTTCACTTCTTTGCATTGACTATAAAAATAAAAACATATTCTGGAGTGGTGCAAATAACCCGCTATGGTATATTCAAGACGGTGAGCTAAAAGAAATAAAAGCAGACAAGCAACCAATTGGCAAGACAGACAACCCTAAATCTTTTACAACACATCAAATTCAATATAAGGAAAATTCAACTTTCTACTTGTTTACTGATGGGCTTGCAGACCAATTTGGTGGACCAAATGGAAAGAAATTTAAGTATAAACAATTTTCGGACCTTTTACTTAAAAACAGTAGTCTTTCACAAGAACAACAGTATGATTTAATCGGTAAGGCCTTTTTAGACTGGAAAGGAACCTTAGAACAAGTTGACGACGTGTGTGTAATAGGAATAAAAATTTAATTTTCGGGTAGTGCACTATAAGTTCAAAAATTGAACGATTAAAATTAAAAATTGCAGCTGCTTAAATAAAGGGAATATCACCCCTTCAGCTTCAACAGCCACTCAATTGCCTTTTCTTTGTTGTCGAACATGCGCATTTTCATGGCCTGTTGCCGGGTAAAATTTATCAGAAAATTAATGATGATGCGGTGAGCCAGTGATTTTACAATAACCGCAGAGCCCAGTGTCATGGTATTGCTTTCGGGCCGGGCTGAAAATTCACGTGCTTCTTTGGTAATATCCGTGTATTCTCCGGATTCAACGAGCACGCACATTTTATTTACCCCATCATAAAACTTCTTTAAAAACTCGAACTGGCGGACACTGTCCTCCAATTCAATGGTTACATGATCTTCCAGCTTAATATACATAATGCCATTATCCCACATTTCAATAGTTGAAACACGGTCTTTAATTTGCTTTAGTATTTTAACTTCGTTAGTTGTTATCACAGCCACAAATTTATAAAGGAAATAAGGGATTCTCTTAATTAATACCTCTTAAATCTTACATATGTAAAGTAACAAGCCTGTTGAAAAAGTCCGCCTTAAATCTATCATCGTAAACGTAATGAAGCAATCTGATCGATGAGATTGCGTTCGCCAGGACGATTTACAATTATGCTTCTACTTCGGTTACAATACTTGGGAAAACCCTAACGTTTCCGCCTTCCTCACGCCTGAACTGGTAAGTGTATTTATAGTGACTTTCCAGTCCTGATTTGTTTGGAAGACCATTGATCATCATAATATTCCGGTTCTTTGCAAACTTCAGCAGCTCACGTAAATAATGCGCTGAAATCTGTCCCACCTCGTCAATAATACAATGTACTTTAAAGTCCTTACTGCTCCGGTGACTGGATTCTTTGATGAATACGTGAAGCAGCGTAATGTAAATGATGGCTTTTACAAGAATGTCGGTACCGGTACTTCCAATACTGTCTATCTTATTCGTCCAGCCGGTTTCATTCATACCTTCCTTAATGTTGAACTTAAGCTCAAACAGATCCTGCAAACGAATTTCTTCCTGTTCCTGTTCTTTAATGGCCGAGCGTAACTGCTCCAATAATTTTACAGCACGACCGCTGATCTCGCGCTTCTGGCCGGTTGCGAAGTCGGTATTAAAGAGGCCTTCGTTATAAACAAGACCATGTTCTTCACGAAACTCTTCGATGCGTTTTAATAATTTATAAACTTTATTATCCGATTCTTCAATCTTGATCTTAATAAATTCAATCAATTTGCTTTCCTCGAACTCCGCTTTCTTAAAGTCTTCGGCAATCAGCGAAATGATATGTTGTATCTTTTCTTTTTGTCCGCTCAGCTCTTTTACCTTGGTGGCAATACTATCAGTAACAAGGCCAATTTGCGTGGCTGTTTCTGCGATAGACATTTCAATCTTGTTTTCATTTATGAACGAACGTAGGTTTTGTGCAAAACGTTCGTATTCGCCCTGCGTGGCATCGTTACGAATCACGAAATTAAAGTGATTGTCGATCCTGAACTTTCCTGCAAATTCATTAACATACCTCTGGAAAGCCCCGTACTCCTCGTTAAAGTGCGAATCGTTCTTTAACAATTGCGTACAAAGATCCATGATGTTGTAATTGGTGCGTTTTGGTTCGGCACGTTCTATAATATCGGCATACTTATTATATACCGGTGTTTCGCGGAAATTATTGCTGAAGAAATTAACCCCGTTGTTGAATTCAATTAATTCTTCATCAAACGCACGTTTCTGTTTGTTAAGCTCCATCCGCTTCAGGTTGAACTTCCGGGTAGCTTCTTCCAGTTGGTTTGCGAAATCGAGGTTGCTTTTTACAAATTCTTCTTTCTTCTGGATCAGATCAGGAAGTTTGTCAAATTTTTCGCGCTTGTCTTTCAGGTAGTCGCTTACAATCTGGGCATACTGCTCAATATCCTTTAATGAAGCCTGGAGTTCTTTCATGCGGCCTTCCACATTTTTCAGAAGCTT
>JACDDR010000164.1:1142-6179 GCA_013816895.1 Bacteroidota bacterium | reverse complement strand
AAATAGTATCCGCATACTCTATGGCCTGTAACGTTGTGCAGAGACTATCTTCATAATTACGCACCATTACATTGCCTCCTACAGCGCCAATATGTTCATCGAGATAAAAAGGAATAAGAATTTTTTCGATCGCGTCGTTATCATAGGAACAATCGGCATCGAGGTGAATGATTATTTTTCCATGCGAAAAACGGTACGCGGTATTTGCCGCCGATGCTTTTCCACCTCTTACTTCATTGCGGATAAAAAGATCTATGAATCCGTTTCGCTCAAGGCTGCGGCAAATTTGCGGGGTGTCATCGTCGCTTCCGTCATCCACCACAATAAATTCGAAATTATTGTAAGACTGTTCGCGCATGGAAGAAACAAGTTTATAAATATGCTTGCCTTCATTTTTTCCGGGCACAATAATGGAAATGAGCGGCCTTTCGATGTACAGTTTTTTGCGCGCTTCGGCATACAAATCCTTCTGGGTAATCCTTCGGATACGCCACATGATTAATACCAGGAATTCAAAAACGAAAAACCTGAGGAATTCAAAAAACACAAAGAACCAGAAAATACGGAGGAGTTTGGAAGGCCCAACCTGGTAAATGTAATTGAAGAAATTATCTACATATTCAAACATTATTGTTCGGCCAGTAATTTTGTAATTTCCCTGAACTGTGTTTCAAATTGTTTGTCAATTTTTACACCCTCCACTTTATATTTTGCTTTAAGCTCAAAATTTTCGAAGTTGTTTGAAACAAGATCTTTGAGTTTCTGCACCGCTTTATTTATGACCTGTTCCGCCATCGCGTACTCCTCATCGTTAATGTTTATACAGATAGTTGTATTGTTCTGAAAGGAAATAATATCGGCCGGAGTAATGTTATCGCGCATGATCTGTGCGATATCCACCAGCAGTGCCTTTTCATTATTCTTGCCAACGTTTTTATAAATTTCGTGGATGTTGTCAAGTATAATCACAGCGAAACACGACTTTAACACCGGATTGGTTTTCATACGTTGCCGCTCATAATGCAGGATGGTAGAGAATGTTTTAAAATTAACCGTATTCAGTACAGAGTTTTCAAGTTCTACATCTCCTTCCGAAATACCCGCGATGGCTGCATTTCTTCCCTTTTTTGTGAGCTTGTATACATTGATGTCTTTGGCCAGAAGATACTGCACCTCTACATCATTTTTGCAATGCAGGCAACGTGCCTTCACTTTGTAATCCTGGAATACTTCGTTACAATCAAGACATTGATTAATTAAACTTGGCTTATCGTAATCTACTCCAATATGCCTGAGATTTTTAGAACACTTCGGACAGGAGAGCGTACCGTCAATTTTATTTTTAAAATCAGAAATAGGCCCAATATAGCCGCATGAAAAGTGATGCACCAGGTCTTCCGGCTTAAGCTGTGAAGACTGGCAGGTAGGGCAGGTTTCGCGCATGGAAACATGGGCCGACTTGCACTGGTTACAAAGATAAATACGGTCAAAATAATCGGGCCAGATATAATCCTGGGTCAGCGCCCAATCAAGAATATCCAGAACCATGAATTCTTCAAAGGGCTCAAAATTTACCGATACTACAGGATAAGTAAAACCAATGAAGGAATTGGGATCTGGAATTGGCGCCAGTGTTCGGGCTTCCCGCGTGTAGAGATAATCAATTACCTTTTTGAACACCTGCACCTCGAATGTTTTACTTTCGCTTTTATCCAACTGACTGATAAGCGTTTTTATGGCTTTAATATCGTTTGCTTTTTCCGAGATCTGCTCAAAAGAAAGTAAAGTACCGTCAGTTAGTTCGGTTAAAATATTATCAAAATGTTCTTTGTAGTTGATCAGGAAGACCGGCTTTAAAAAAACTTCAGCATTATTGGAAGAACGGATCCGGCGGATCAGAATTTTAGCCTGCTGCACATCTCTCGCATCAATAATAGCGCCATCGTGTGCGGCCATTAATTCGGCGTTTAGCGGGCTATCATGATCATAATAAAACAAGGTGTAGTCACCGTAGGTAAATACATTATCCTTAAACGTGGTTTTTTTTTCTACTGTA
Organism: Bacteroidota bacterium; assembly: GCA_013816895.1. Taxonomy (GTDB): domain Bacteria; phylum Bacteroidota; class Bacteroidia; order B-17B0; family Aurantibacillaceae; genus Aurantibacillus. The sequence goes on along the minus strand of JACDDR010000164.1, from coordinate 4,123 downwards.
TATTCAGTAATTTTTCCCATGTTAGTTGAAAATAAATTTAGAAATTACCACTCCCATTTTATGAAACGCGCACCATTTTTTTGAATCCTCGTAAGTGAGCGGGTAAATATCCACCGCTATGGTTCGGGTGGTTGGCTCATATTTTTTCTGAAACTCATCGGGCATATTATACGTAGCGATATAAAATCTTTTTACGTAGCCTGTTGATTTAGTGCCATCCGGAAAATCGATATTAAACAGGTCCCCCACTTTGATGTACTTCAAATCCTCCTGGTAAAAAAATCCTTTAATAGTGGTAGGAAATTGTTTGTGGATGGAGAGAATATCCTCTTCTTTAAAATTAACTTCCTGCTCCTTTTTATGAATACGGGTAACGATCCCCGACATTGGTGTTTTAAAATAACGCAACTCACTCAGGTATTCATCACTGTAAATGTTATAGGTAACGCCGTTATTAGTGATGTAACCATTACCATCATTTATCGAAGAAGCAGAATACGTAAGCTTTGAACCTGCAGGCACCGATTTTATAAAGTTATTGAGTTCAGAATTCTCTGCAAATAATTTCTGATTCTCGGTGTTCAGTTTGAGGATCTCATTCTGAACAAGGTCTAACCGTGTGCGCGGCAGGGCATCAAGAATTACCTGGTTAGTGAGGTTCTTAATTTCAGCTTCGTAGTTTTTAATGAGAATAAAATTTTTATCGATATCTACTTTATTCAGCGTAATTTTTTTCCGGAGGTTGAATATTTCTTTCAGCGCCCAATTGTCCTGCGAATTATAGGATTTAAGATTCACGCCGTTATCTGTGTTCTCAAGATCATTTTTTAAAGAGTTGGCGTAACAAAAAAGTGTATCGCCCATATTAACACTGTCACCTTCTGCCACATAATGTTTCAAAATACGCGCGTCCTCTGTTAAGCGGATGTTGATGGCCTCAATAAGCACCTGCCCTTGTGCAGTGACAAATAAATTTTTTACAACAAGGTAATAAATCGCAAAACATAAAATCAAAAACAGAAGACAGATATAAACGATTTTGTCCCAGTTCTTTTTTTTAGGTTTGGTAACTTTTTCTTTTACCACCCTGATCAATGACTTGTTCCTCTGAAAATCTACACTTTTCATTTCCCGCCCTTATTAAAATTTTTCCTGCTCCACTTTATCAATTCATCAAGATCGTGATACGCTACGTGTTTAACTCCCAATTCCTGGAACAAAGCATCCATCTGTGCTTTATTTGTAAAATCGTTGGTCCTGAGGGCGAGTATTACTTTATCCTTTCCCAATAAAACTTCTTCCTTCATTTTTTCCCTGATAAAGGCTGGCTTTACATTTTCATAAGCCATTAAATAAACGTAATCACACTTTTTAAAAATTCCCTGAAGTACGTTTTCGGGATAATTAAGAGGAATAGAAACACAAAGTCTCAGTTTTCTTTTTTGTGTAAAGGCGTAGGCTTTATCCAGCAGGGCCAGGTATTTCTCAAAGTAAGCTTCTTTATTTGTTTTAAAATCATCAAAGGTATGCGGCTCAATATCCAGGTGAATGGCAGAAATCTTGTTCAACTTCACCAGCGAGGAAACGGAGTCCAGGTAACTTTCGATATTGCCGTTCACCAGCAATTTGTTGCTGCCGATTAACAGCTCACAATTGAACCCTGCGCTTAACGTTACTAATTGATTCACCTGTTCTACATCACTCTTGTTTACCGATACAATCAGGGTATTAAAATTATTCAGCTTGCAATAATTAATGATCGAAGAGGGATTATTATTTTTGAATACGTCGCTCCAGGCATACACAGCGTTAACAGCTTTAAAATTCTTAAACTGCTGTTCCCCTTCGTTGCTCATTATTACAGGTTCAAAAGTATAAGGCTTGATTATTTTTGCCGCATCAATGGACGGAAGATTTATTTTCAGTTCGTTTAAAATGCGATACATGTCCTGCTTAAGATCAAGAAGCTCAATGGTAGTACTCCAGTAGTCGTCCAGAATAATATTGGCAACCAGTGGGTTAAATTCAACGCTGTTGTAATCGTGTTTAACTTCTTCATTCCTTAACAATTCGGCAAACAGTTCGCGTTTTTGAAGTAGATTGCCGTATTGTTTCTGCTTGTATTTAAATTCATACAAAGAATTCAAAACCACATTTTGAGTATCCATACCCGTTTTGGTAGCAGAACCTTCTGTGAGCAAACGAGCCGTTAACAAATCCCTTTCCTTTTTATTTTTCTGATTCATTACCAGAGGCATGGCAAGGTTTAAACCAAGTGATACATAAGTACGATTCGGAACGTTACTGTTGTACACATCGTAAAAATTATATTTTACATTGGCATTCAGGGAAAGATCTCTAAAAAAATAATTGCCGCTTCCCGCTGCCAGCATGTTATAGTAAGCAGTAGAATCAATGTGTGAAGAGGTAACAAATTGTTCCGCGATTTTAGTATAGTCGATATCAAATATTGGCAACACCATGCCTTCAGGTTTTTTAATCTTCAGATTTTCGTGAAGCGCGTTATAACGCTCGTAAATGCCCAATTGATAATCAATATCGTTTGAATGCTGCTGTACTTTAATAAAATTCTCCTTACTCACCTGGTTGAGGGATAAAAGCTGGCGGGTGATGCCGCTAAAGCTTTCCACAAATGCCTTACGCTGATTTAAAATAGTTATTTTTTCGGCGTTTAAAAGATACACCACCGTGTTGAAATTATTTTTGAGAACGTATCCTGCTACTGAATTTCTTCCCTGGTAATCCAAGGCTTTCTCTTTATACTGCAACTGCTTTAATTTGGTGCGACTTTCATAAAGACCTGAACGAAACAGATCCCACTGAAAACCTGCCTGGAATTTCTGACGAAAAATAACAATGTCCTCCGGATCGGCGATAGGAGATTTGAAGTTCTTTTGATACGCAGCAATTAAACTAAAGCCCGGATCCTTTTTATAGATGTATTGCTCCTGGATATTAAT
>JACDDR010000164.1:0-1132 GCA_013816895.1 Bacteroidota bacterium | reverse complement strand
TAATTTGTTTCTGCAGGGAGATTTTTTCAAAACGCGCATTGTCAATAAATCCTTTTTCATTGTAAAGCGGAATTATCGTTGAAATGTCGGATGAAGTGGAATTAAGATACTCGTTAAAAGTAATATCCGAATGTTTTTTCCAGATAACAGTGAGTGATTGTATGTACTCGCTGACAATTGAATCGTTGTTTTGCGGAAATGAAGATAGCGGGCCAAGAAAAAGCACCGCGCAGAACATCCAGCTATATAAGATTTTTAGCAATTTTAGGGGAGGACGAAATTAAAAAAATTAACCGCATAAACCAATTCAGGAGCGCTCTTATTGTGTTAAAAAACAGGTCTTTCGACGTCTTTTTTGTTAATACTCCCCCTTGTTCTTCATACTGGTGATATTCCTGTCGATATATTTTTCTGTAGGAAGTAAGCTTTGCTGTATCCGCTTGGCGTAGCGAATACTGTCCAGGATCTCTTTTTGTTTATCATCTACAAGATGTTTTTGTTTTTCCACTTCGTTTTTCTGATCTTCTATTAATCGTTTTTGTTTTCGAATAACCATGAAACGATTAAACATAAAGGCGCTGAAAATAGCGGTCAGGGTCAGTCCGCCGTACAAAAAATAACGCTGTGTTTGTTCCTGTTTTGATTTCAGTGCAAGGATCTTCTTCTCCTCCATTACCTTGATACTATCCGTGGCGGCCTTCTTTTCGTACTCGTATTTAAGTTGATTTTTAATGCTCGCCCTTTTTGTTTCCTTGTTCGAGATACTATCACGCATGGAAATATAAATTTCAATCATTTCCAGCGCTTTCCCGGAATTTTTCTTTTGCTTGTACACATCTTTTAAAAGAATTGCGGCGTCTGAAATATCAATCGGAAACCCAAGCTGCCTTGCAATGTCCATCCCTTTTAAACCGTATGTCAGCGCTTTATCATGTTCACCCATCAGATTATATAAAGTGCCAATGTTCGTGTTTGAAACGCCTATTCCTTTTAATTCATCCATCGAGGCATATACATTAAGCGCTTTGAGGCCATAGGCAAGCGCTTGTTTTAACTCACCCCTTTCCTTATAGATCGTAGAAATGTTATTAGAGAGTTGCGCAATTCCTTGTTTGTTATCTATGCTGATGTG
>JACDDR010000163.1 GCA_013816895.1 Bacteroidota bacterium | reverse complement strand
CAATCCTGAACCATTGCCCGAACATTTAACCGACCTCAGCAAAACGGTTGTAAAACAAAAAGCTCATATCGGGATCTGTGTGGATCCTGATGTTGACCGGTTGGCACTGGTATGTGAAGACGGAGAAATGTTTGGAGAAGAATACACGCTTGTTGCCGTTTCTGATTACGTATTGCAGCATCATAAAAAAGGAAATACGGTAAGTAACCTATCCAGCACCAGGGCCTTGCGTGATATAACCGAAAAACAAGGCGGCAAGTATTCTGCCTCGGCTGTAGGAGAAGTAAATGTGGTTAAAATGATGAAAGACACCAACGCAGTTATTGGCGGCGAAGGAAATGGCGGAATAATTTTGCCGGAGCTTCATTATGGTCGCGATGCCTTGGTGGGTATTGCCATTTTTTTAACGCATCTTGCTAAATACGGTAAAACAGCTTCCATGCTAAGAAAATCGTATCCCAATTATTTTATATCGAAAAATAAAATTGAGCTGACTCCTCAAATAGATGTTGATAAGGTGTTAAGCAAAGTGAAAGAAAAATACAAGAAGCAACCTGTGAATACCATTGATGGCGTAAAAATAGAATTTGACAAGGAGTGGGTTCATCTGCGTAAAAGCAATACCGAACCTATCATCAGGATCTATAGTGAAAGCCAAACGCAATCCACTGCTGAAAATTTAGCGAAGAAAATAATATCGGATATTAAGGAAATTATTAAGCATTAGTGACCAGTGGTTCGTGATTAGTTATTGGTTATTGGTTATTGGTTATTGGTTATTGGTTATTGGTTATTGGTTATTGGTTATTGGTTATTGGTTTATAAGTTAAATGTTACAAATTAGAAAATGAAAATTTACCTGGATAATGCCGCCACAACAAAACTCGATGAAGAAGTTCTGAAAGCGATGCTGCCTTTTATGACAGAAGATTTTGGCAACCCCTCCTCCATTCACGCGTTCGGAAGAAAGACACGCTCCGCCATTGAGGTGGCCCGTAAAACAGTGTCAAGGATTTTAAATGTTAGTCCCGCCGAAATATTTTTTACTTCAGGTGGTACCGAGGCAGATAACATGGCCATTGTACAAAGTATTGAAACGTTTGGCATTAAACACATCATCACTTCCCCTATTGAGCATCACGCCGTTGAACATACTGCAAAGACTCTTGAAAAAGCAGGTAAAGTAAAAGTAAGCTGGGTTAAAATTGATAAGAAAGGAAATGTTGACTTACAGCATCTTGAAGAACTATTAAAGAACAACGAAAGAAGCCTGGTGTCATTAATGCATGCCAATAATGAAATCGGAACTTTACTTCCTCTTAAAGAAGTTGGCGAACTTTGCGAGAAGCATGGTGCCTTGTTTCACAGTGATACCGTACAAACTATGGGCCATTATAAAATGGATTTGAAAGAACTGAAAGTTAATTTTATAACCTGTGCCGCTCACAAGTTTCACGGACCAAAAGGCGTTGGATTTCTTTATATACACCATGCAAGCAAAATCACTCCTTTTATTCATGGGGGCGCGCAGGAGCGTAACATGCGCGGAGGTACAGAAAATCTTTATGGGATTGTTGGTTTGGCCAAAGCGCTTGAAATCTGCAATAACGAAATGGAAGAGCATCAAAAGTACATTATGGGCCTGAAAGATTATATGCGCGAACGCATCACCGAAACTATTCCGGGCACAGTATTTAACGGAGAAACTTCGCATGAAAAATCATTATATACCGTTTTGAATTGTTGTTTTCCAAATCATCCGGATGCCGAAATGTTGTTGTTTAATCTCGATATTGCAGGCATTGCTGCTAGTGGCGGAAGCGCGTGCAGCAGCGGAAGCAACCAGGGCAGCCATGTTTTGAGCGCCTTGGGTATCGATATGACACGACCCTCTGTTCGTTTCAGTTTCAGTAAATACAATACAAAAGCTGAGATTGATTTGGTTGTAAATAAATTAGCCGAATTGTTCCAGGTAAAAACGACGGCCTAGATCTTAGATTTCTGATTTGAGATTACTGATTTAAAAATAGGTTTGAATTTTAGATTGCATTTTTTAATTATCTTTGGAATATTGGCACAACGCACTATTAACTACAAACTATCAAAACATATATATGAACGATGTAAAATCAGTATTAGATAACTCAAAAGCTTTAATGGAAAAAGCAATAAGTCATCTTGAACTCGAACTTCAAAAAGTAAGGGCCGGCAGGGCAACTCCTGTGATGCTTGAAAATGTGATGGTTGATTATTACGGAAGCAAAGTTCCTATCAGCAATACGGCAAGTGTAAACACACAGGACGCACGAACGCTTATTATACAGCCATGGGAAAAAACCATGCTTATCCCCATTGAAAAGGCCATCCAGGCTGCTAACCTTGGGTTTAATCCGCAAAACGACGGAGTTATTATCCGTATTGTTGTTCCATCTTTAACCGAAGAGCGCAGAAGAGATTTAACCAAAGCGGCAAAAAGTTTGGGCGAAGATGCGAAAGTAGCAATTCGTACGTTGCGTAAGGAAGCCATGGAAGCCGTTAAAACACTAAAGAAAGATGGTCTTCCTGAAGATGAAGCAAAAGATGCTGAAACAAAAATTCAGACAATAACAGATGCGAACGTCTTAAAAGTAGATAAGCACATCGAACAAAAAGAGAAAGAAATTATGACGGTTTAAACACCATTTTAAACATAAAGAGAAGCGAGCCCTGGTTCGCTTTTTTTGTTACAGTATATGGGTTTGAGAATGAGAAATTGTTTGCTATTTTTAAAATATATTTAAATCCCCACACTTGCTTAAAATCCGCTCTTTTCTTTTTCCATTTATTTTTCTTGTTTCCTGCCACAGTGGCCCTAAGGAAGAATCGACCGGAACAATAAACCAATCCATACGCACAACAATTTTTAGCCCGCCTGTTAAAACCCCTGCAAAGTGGGTGTTAACCAGCACCACTAAACCAAAGCCGCGTATACAAAAAAATAAATTTTCTTTTTACAAAGAGCCCTTCTTTTATGTTTCACGGTTTGCTTCGCTTAAAAAAGAACCAGACTCTTTACTTCTTCCTTTTGAAAGCCTCCCCTCAAAGCCGCTCCTGGCCAGCACCCTGACGCGTAAAATTTTTCCAAGAATTATCAAACTTGGTAAACCAAAAAAAACAAAAGCTTCCCTGCCCTTGGTGGAAGACCTTGCCACCTGCGGTTTAATGCAGCTTTCAGTCGATGAGGGCCTTCCCGCCACTTCAGTAGCGGGATCGGTTCAGGATAAGGAAGGCAGGTTATGGATTGCCACCGAACATGGATTGTGTTTATACGATGGTGAATATTTTTATTCATGGTTCAAACGCAATGGAATAAGCAGGGATGAATTAAGATTTATTTTTAAAGACAGCCGCGAACACCTGTGGGTGGGCGGAAGCGGCGTGGATGAAATTATCCCTTCGGAAGGTATTGTTAAACATTATAGCAAGCTGCAGGGAATTAATCATGGTATAACCTCTGTTAGAGAGGATAGAAGCGGCAAAATAATTTTCGGTTCGCTGGAGGGAATCGAAATTCTCGATCCTGCAACAGATAGTTTAACGTATTATGGTCCGGATCAGGGTTTAACCAAAACCTTTGTAAATACACTTACTGTAGATAATAAAGGACGTTTATGGCTTGCGCTTAATGGCGGAGGCGTTGATATAGTTGACCGCGCGAATAAAAAAGTTTATTTTTTAAAAGATAGCAATGGTTTAAGCAATAATGATATCCGTGATATTATGCAGGACAAGGCCGGCAATATATGGATGGGAGGATGGAATGGCGGCGTGGATTATTATAATCCTGAAAGCGGAAAGTTTATCATGCTCAAGGAAAAAAACGGATTATGTCACCGCTATATTCGTTGCCTTACTGAAGATGATAAAGGTTTTATCTGGATTGGTTCGCTGGGCGGACTTGACATTTACAATCCCATGAATCGTAAGCTATGGCACGCTTATGGCAAAACAGGAATTGTAAAAAGCGATTGCCGTAACGTAATCATGGATTCTTACAACAGGATGTGGATTTCTACCGGTGGCGGCGGATTATTATTGTTAGATGAAACCAAAGGAAGTAAAGATAATTTTAATACCAAATGGAGATATGCCAAAGCCGGCGTAAACACTACGCTGGAAGACGCGGATGGAAATTACTGGATAGGCACTGCAGGCCTGGGTCTTGACGTTTATAAAGTAAAGGCCGGAACACTTGAACACCTTCATAACGAAGACTGGACCGATGGCTGGTTAAACAAATTATATGATGATAGTTTAGGAAATTTATGGATGGTAACAGATTACAGGTTGGATAAACTTCAAAAGTCTACAGGCATTATTACTTCGTGGGGAACAGAAGCAGGCTTGCCGAATGAAACGATACGAAGTTTTCTTCCCATTAAAAAAGGTCAGATGTTTCTGGGAACATCCGGCGGCCTGGATAAGTTTGATACGCTGAGCGGAATGTTCAGTCACCTGCAGTCGGCGCTTGACCCTTGTAAAAATCTTGTGAACGCTATAGCCTTTGCGCCTAACGGACACTTATGGATTGCCACCAACGCTGAAGGACTGTTTGAACTGGATACTTCATCCATGCAACTAAAGCATTACGGAAAGAACCAGGGATTGAACAAAACTTTTATTTATTCGATGATCGTAGATAAAGCAGGAAAGATCTGGATGGGCACGGGCGGAGATGGTTTAAAAATTCTTGATCCGGTAAATAATTCTTTGATCCAATTAACAAGCTCATCCGGCTTAGCAGAGATGACCATTGTGAGCTTATTGGAGCGGGATGGCAAGGTTTACGCAGGAACGGTAAAAGGATTATCGGTGATAGAAAAAGCAGGAGATAATTTTAATATCGCCAACTATGATAAACCGCAAGGCTTTGAAGCAAATGACTTTAACCAGAATGCGGTGATGCTTTCTAAAGACGGTAAAATATGGTATGGCGTTGGCGAAGCACTTACTATTTTTGATCCGGGCAACGAGAAAAAGATTTCAGGAAAAACGTTCATCACTTCGGTGGACGTAATGGAAATAGAACTTGCTGCGGATAATAAAAAATTACTGGCGACTTTAAAACAAACGGATACGCTATGGGTTCCGGCAAGAGACACTTTCTATTTTAAAAGCACGATGCCGGCCGATACAGGATATTTTACGTCACATGGTATTTCATGGAAAAGCACCGAGGGGAGCTTTAACATGCCGGTGGGACTTACCCTTCCCTATCATCAGGACCATCTTACCTTTCATTTCTCTTCCAATTTTTTAACCAATACCAACCGAACATCTTACCGTTATATATTGGAGGGCGCCGACCACGACTGGAATGTACCAACACCGCAAACCTACGCCGACTACCGGAACCTTGCTCCCGGAAATTATACTTTTAAAGTATGCAGCAATAATTTTGACGGAACGTTTACCGAACTGAGTACTTTTTCGTTTACCATTTTACCGCCCTGGTGGAAAACTTACTTAGCCTACGCTATCTATGCTTTATTTTTTATAACGCTTGTAATTGGGTATAACAAGCTTCGTACGCGACAACTGTTAACAAGACAGCGGGAGTTAGAGCAGAATGTAAAAGAACGCACGTTTGAAATAGAAAAACAAAAGGACCAGATTGAACATCAAAAACAACTCGTTGAGGAAAAGCAAAAAGAAATAGTAGATTCCATCACCTATGCAAAACGTATTCAATACGCGCTATTAGCGCACGGTGAACTTCTTCAAAAAAATCTGAAAGACCTTTTTATTCTTTTTCAACCAAAAGACATTGTAAGCGGAGACTTTTACTGGGCCACGTCTGTAACGAGCGCGCAGAACCCAACCGGCAACAACGAACTCTTCTATCTTGCTGTTTGCGACAGCACGGGACATGGCGTGCCCGGTGCCTTTATGAGTTTACTGAACATCAGTTTTTTAAACGAGGCAATAAATGAAAAGAAAATATATTCGCCCGACCTTATTTTGAATTATGTAAGGCAACGCCTTATTGATAACCTTTCGCAGGATGGCGCGCGTGATGGAATGGATGGCATATTGATATGTTTTAACCAGGCCGATAAAACTATCACTTACGCTGCCGCCAACAATGCTCCCCTGCTCTATCGCAATAACAGTCTGATTGATTTGCCCTACAATAAAATGCCGGTAGGAAAGGGCGAGAAGCTGGAACCTTTTACCTTATTT
>JACDDR010000034.1:13981-38481 GCA_013816895.1 Bacteroidota bacterium | reverse complement strand
GCGGTATACATGGCTTTTTTTCCTCCAAGATCAAACTTGCTGCTGCGGTAGTACATGCTTAGGTCAACGGCAACAGTGCTCGCGGCATTACCCGAGCTTCCATTAAAATAAACACGACTGATACTTGAGTTGATATAACGCGTTGCAATACCGAGTGAAAACTTGTCGCTCAGCTTTTGTGAGAACGCGAGATCTACGGCAAATTCGTTGGGTTTGTAATCACCGGTTTTTACGCCTACAGCATTTGTAAGTTCGATATTACCAAGACTAAAATAACGAATGGATGCCCCTACGGCCTGATTTTTATTTATTTTAGTGTATGCCGAAAGATAATAAAGGTTGATATCAGGCACGAGAAGCCTTAACCAGGGAGTAACGGTAAATCCTACGCCGAATTTTTTTTCAGCGAAGGCCAGTTTACTTCCGTTCCAGTGAATGGAGTTTACATCCGGATCAGTTGCCACCCCTACGTCTCCCATTCCGCCCTGTCTGCTGTCAGGACTAATAAGAAGAAAAGGAACAGCAGTGGTTATCGGATTAATAGTTTGTCCGCCAAGTTGCTGTGAGTTAATCTGGGCCGCGAAATTTTTCGCTACAAGTGTGCCTGCTAGTATTAATATTCTCTTTTTCATCAACACGTTTTATATCGCTTATCCTTTTTGGGGAAGTAAATCTACTAATTTAAAATGACTAATTTTTCGGTTTTCTCCGCCTTTTTATTTTCGGTATTTAAAATGCTAACCTTATAAATGTATACCCCGCGCCCAAGCTTATCGCCATAGTCATCCTTCCCGTCCCAGTCAATTCCTTCAGGCCTGAAGCCCTCGCAAACTACACTTCTTTGCAGCGTTTTAACCACCTTACCACTGATAGTAAAAATTTGTACCGTTACCTTAAGGGGATTGCAGGCCTGGTTATGCTCCAGGAAAAACTTAGTACTGCTTGTAAACGGGTTCGGATAATTAAGCACGTGGGTAAGGGCCAGTTCAGCGCTTGGAGCAACTACAAAATCACAGTTTACAATGTTTGAATTATTCTGAATATCCCAGGCTTTAAACGTAAGCCGGTGATTTCCTTCGGTGAGTTCGTTAAAAGGGTAACGTACGCGGCCGGTCTGGTAACTGTTCAGCGCCGCCTCATAGTAATCGTTAAGGATCACAGGCTTGGTAGTGTTCTGATCAAGCACTACAGAGATGTCGTGTCCGATACCGGTGCCAAGGGTATTAATGCCGCTGGAATCCGTTAGGTTAGCGTACAGGATTGGTTTTTCATTCGTGGTTCCTCCATTTACAAAGTTTTTATCGTTCAAAAACAGATGTACCTGCGGACCCTCATTGTCGATCACCGGATTTTTAGCGCCTCCGCCAACCACTATTTTCTGGTAATACCCGGTTGCATCTGTTTGGCCATTGGTTGCGTAGTAGCTTATTTTTCCCGGGCCATAAGCGAAGCTGATATCCTTGGGAACCATGAAAGAGAAAGTAAAATCACCGTTTTTAACCTCCGCCTTTCCTTTATATAAAATATTTTTTTGCAGTTTAAATTTAAAAGGAACTCCCGGCGAGCCATCATAAGAGGAAGGATCGTTCAGAAGGCATGATACGTCCTGAACTTTATCAAAAACAGTGGGGTAAACAATACCGTTGAAGTTGTAGAGCTTGTTGCCCATTGTATCGGCCACAAAACCGCTGATGGTAATTTTTGAAAGGGCTCCGAGTGTATCTGAACTTGAGGGAGACAAGGTAAACGTGTTTATTTTGGAAGTGAATACCTTTTGTTCAGGGTAGGCAAGTCTTAATGCAGGATCGCCCAGGAGATGAAAATTAGCGTAGTATATTGATTGTCCGAGACTCGCCTTGGTAAGGCGGATAATATCTCCCAAGGCAGGCATTTTCCCGTTTGGTAATTTTTTAAACATGTAATCAAATACCGATGCATTTAAAACAAAATTGGTGGATGAAAAAGCAAGCCTGCAGGTAGTGAGCAAACCAATTGCCGCGCCTTTGGGGTTTATTAAACAATATTCTCCCGCTGAAGTTCTTCCCGGGTCGTCGTAGCGGCTAAACTCGCAGGTGGCAGTGATAAATAAAGGCAGGGCGTTAAAATTATCCCAGCTGTTTATCAGTTCAACATCCAGTACGCGCTCATCTGTTAAGCCCACTTCGCCCCCATGACCGGTGTAGTTGTAAACCAAAGCGCCTTTCCGGATGCGTTTATCCATATCAGCTCGCGCATCGGGGTAACGTTCGCCGCCGGGTGTTGAAAACCTGCGGTATGCGTCAAGGTAGATCTTATCCATGTTATACAGAGGATGCGCGGTTTGTACAATTCCTGAAAGGCTATTGGCTTGTTGCATATGCGTTGCCTGGTCTTTGTCATCGCCCATAAAAACAAGCCAGTTTCTCCAGTCGCCATAAGGACTAGTAGAAGTCGCGGTACAATTTTCAATATTGGTATCCGCTATTTTAAATTCAGGATCTTTGCGGTAATAGTTTTCAATTTTAGTAACAATGGCATTTACTTCATACGCTGAACGGCAGGTTAATCTTCCCACACCAACATCCAACGCGCCTACGCTTTCCGCGTTAAAACCTTCGCTGGGATCCATTAAAGCATAAAAATCGTCACTGGCGGTACTTTGTAACACCGAAGTAGATTGCGGGGTCTGATAGGTAGGAATAAGATTGCTGTTGGTACCCAGGTTCCTGTTTTTGTTGTCGTAAGAACCATCACCAAGCAACAAAGCATATTTGGGTTGTTTACCGGCACTAAAATTGCGGGTGTACAACATTCTTATAAAATCACGGATTGCCGCTGCATCCGGCTTGCCGCTTCCGAATTCATTGTACACCTGTTCGGTAGTGGCAATCACATATGTTAAGCCTTCATTTTGCTGATGAAGGTTAGCCAGACGCTGAGCATAAGAAATAAATAAAGGGTGTGTTACAATAACATAGTCGGCCTGCTGAACAGCGTGTAAATTCTGATTGGCAGTTTTTCCGGAAAAAGAAGGCGTGTAAAAACTATTGTCAGGAAAAAGCGCAAACTCCATTAACGAATCAACCGGAGAATTAAAGTTAATGCTGGAGCCTGAAATACTGAATAATTGGTTAAAGGGATTGAGAGGATCGCTGATATTCCAAACCGAAATATTTAGGTTAGAAGGATTAGAAAGTGAAAAGTTGCAGACCTTTCCGTTACCTGTTACCCTTGAATCTCTGAACTGAAACTGGCTGTTATTTACTACCAGGTTTCTGCGGGCATTAATTTCAATGTTATCCATCCATCCGATACTCGCAGCTGTTTGTTTGGTCACATTCATAGAAATAACCGAAGGATTATTATTTATAGCGGAAAATATGGCGGATTGAGCATCGGCATAAGGATCGAGATAAAAATTAATATTAACGCCGTTGGTATTTAAGGAGCCGTTAATGCCATTGCCGCTAACAGAAAACACGGTGGAGTTTAGCGCCCGTCCTGCAACACCTACTTCCGCGAAAATAGAATCCCCGGTTACGAAATTTCCATCGGTGAAAGAAAAGGTATATGAATTTGTAAGGTCGAAATACTCGCCAAAAAACTGTCGTCCGCTTTTAATAAAATTGGTAAGATCGAGTTCGTGGAAATTATAATAATCGAAAGAGGAGGTGGAAAGCGTTGGCGGCAAAACAGACGAAGGCTTTGTGACAATTCTTTTTCCCGGCCCAAGATCCACATTCAAAAAATAAAAACTTGTATCAGAGTAATAATTCCGTAGGCGCTTAAAAGGCATTCGCTCTCCGGAAACAGGAACCCAAGGATTTACGGAGGTGCCGTAAAAGAGAACATAATCACTGTTATCAAATATGCCATCCGATTCGCCCATTACCTGAATTGAATTTTCCTGGAGGTCATCGTACCGGAAATCGCTGTTTAATTCAGGGACTGTTTTCCCGCCGTTTCCATAGATCCGGATATTTTTGGGATCGAGGGTGGCCACGTTAATCCCCATATTTGCCAGGAAAGTTTTATCTATCTTGTAAACACCGCTTTTGGTAAGGCCTATTTTATACCAGGTTCCGCTGGCAAGTACTGAAGCGTTGGCAAAGGAAGCGGATTGAGAAAGAAGCTGACGGTTGGAGTTAGCGGAGACCTGCCAGCTTATCTCGTAATCAATCAATTCTTCTACCTGTGAGCTGCTATTGAGCCGGAAAGGGTATAAACGGTGCGAATTAAGGTTTTCGCCAGCTGCCAGGCTGGCGATTGATTTTAATTCAAAGTCGTTGGTAACAAAGCGATTAAGAAATTTTTTAATGACCGAAGCATGCGGCTCTGTTACTATTTGTGTTTTTTTGATTATAAGATGAGGAGCGGCCGTTTGGCTGTAGGGAGTTTTATGGGAAATAACATAGTAAGGAAGATTTTGTTTTGACGCATCGTACTGGGCGTTTTTAACTTCAACTTTAACCGTTACTGAATCAGCTTCAGAAGACCCCATAATGTTAGATGTGGCAAGGGTTACAGGGACAGATGTGTTTAAATTGGGTTTTGTAAGGGTTCGTTGGGAAAAAAGAGGCTGTGAAAACAGAACCAGTAAAAAAGTATTTTTGAACAATATCTTCATTGAGGCGGTGTATTTAAGGTAACATTACGGCAAATAAACGATTTCATTGCAAAAATATTGTTAAGATTTTTTTTTTGTTTTTAAAAATTGATTTATATATTTGTAGGATAGGTTAGGTTAACATTATTTATGAAGCGACCCATTCTGTTACCATTATTAGTGTTCACTGTGCTTTTATCTGATTTAAAAGCACAGGATCCACAATTCACGCAATTTTACGCGAATCCGTTATACCTAAACCCGGCTTTTGCAGGTACAGCAAAGTGTCCGCGTATCTGTATGAATTACCGTAACCAGTGGCCGAACCTCTCAGGAACCTATGTAACCTACTCCGGATCTTTTGATACGCACGTGGATGTAATGGCTGGTGGAATAGGGGCGATTGTAACTACGGATGACCAGGCACATGGTACTTTAAAAACAACTAATTTCAGTCTGCTATATTCATACCACGCTGCTGTAACGCGCGAATTTTCCTTAAAATTTGGTTTACAGGCCACCTATCTTCAGAAAACACTTGATAAAACCAAGCTGAATTTCGGGGATATGATTGATGCAAGAAGAGGTTTTGTGTGGAATACGCAGGAAACAGTGCCTTCGCAAAGCAAAAAGAATGTTGACTTTTCGGCAGGTATTCTTGGATACAGTAAAAATTATTTCTTTGGTTTCGCTGCGCATCATATTAATCAGCCGGATGAAGGGCTTTTGGGTTCATCAAAGCTTCCCGCTAAATTTACCGGTCACGCTGGTGCCATTATTCCTCTTGAAAAAGGAAATGCAAGTTATTTATCGCCAAACATCTTATTTCAGGCGCAGCAAAAGTTTACCCAGCTCAATTTAGGTTTATATTATGTTAAAGGAGCCTTTGTTGCAGGTTTATGGTACAGAAATGCAGATGCAGTAATTGTATTGGTAGGTATTCAAAACAACAACTTTAAATTCGGTTACAGTTATGATGTAACTATCTCAAAATTAAGTGGTAACACTGCCGGTTCTCACGAGATCTCTTTGCAGATCCAGTTCGAGTGCCGCCCTAAAAAGAAAAAATTCAGGACAATTAGTTGCCCTTCATTCTAAAAAATTTGTAACCTTTTTAAAAATTTAACGTTATAGCGTTAATAATAGAACAGACACTATGGAAATAAAATGGATAAAGAACCGCAAAGCACTGGCCCTTATTACGGCTGCTGTTTTGGTTTCATGTTCTCAGGAGCGTTCACCTGTAACAGGCTGGGCTTACAACGACCCTACTAATGGCGGGTTTGAAAAACCGCCGTATGAAGAGCAGGAAACCGGTCCCGGGCTGGTACTGATAGAAGGTGGTGCCTTTACAATGGGCCGCACTGAAACCGACGTTACCTATGAATGGAACAATGTTCCAAGAAAAGTAACTATTTCTTCCTTTTACATGGACGAAACAGAGGTTAGCAACTTCTCTTATCTTGAATATTTATGGTGGACCAGCCGTGTGTTTGGCCCAACCTTCCCGGATATTTACTATAAAGCATTACCCGACACTTTGGTTTGGCGCGAAAAATTAGCGTATAACGAACCTTATGTGGAATATTATTTACGTCACCCTGCTTATCGCGATTACCCGGTAGTTGGTGTAAACTGGCTACAGGCCAATGATTTCTGCGCCTGGAGAACAGATCGCGTAAACGAATTTATTTTAATCCGTGAAGGTTTACTGGAGCACGTTCCAAACCCTTCCGATCAGGATTATTTCTCTACCGAAGCCTATTTATCAGGTAAATGGCAGGGACAGTTAAAACAAAAATTACCTTCCTTTGACGAGCAAAACCCTGAGCGTGATGTAAGAATGGAAGACGGAATCTTTTTACCAAAATACCGTCTCCCGACAGAAGCTGAATGGGAATATGCTGCTTATGGTTTAATTGGTAACACAATTGGTGAGCGTATTACAGATCGCCGTATTTACCCATGGAATGGCCATGGAGTTCGTAACGCTACTGACAAATACATTGGTCAGATCAACGCTAACTTTGTACGCGGAGCAGGTGACTATATGGGAACTGCAGGTTTCTTAAATGATAACGCCGATGTTACTGCACCGGTTTATTCATACTGGCCTAACGATTACGGCTTATACAACATGGCCGGTAACGTGAGCGAGTGGGTAATGGACGTTTACCGTCAGAATACATTACAGGATGCGGATGAATTCCGTCCTTTCCGCGGTAATGTGTTTACTACTCAAAAGCGCGACAGTACTACATTAATCGGTGGTCTTGGTGGAGAAATTCTTACCAACGTTGACGGACCGGTTTACCAGAAATTCAAGCATAAGGTAAGTGTTCCTGGTCAGCACGGTACCACTAACCTGGAGCCTGTAGATGTTCAGGATAGCGTATTAACTATTATGACAAATGATCCTAACGGTAACAACAACGCTACCCAGGAAGGTAAATCAGATATCCCGGGCCGTGTTCAGTGGAGAGAAGTTTCTTCTGCTGTGTCTACCGATAATCTTGATGAACGCAGAAATTATAAAACAGCGGATTATATCAATTACCTAGATGGTGATGTAATGTCTTCTATTTATTTTTCCGAAGGTGAAGATGCATTTTCCGACAAAGCTGAAAAGCTGATGTATGAATATGCTAAAACATCTCTTGTAAATGATAAAGCTCGTGTATTCAAAGGTGGTAGCTGGAGAGATCGCGCTTACTTCTTAAATCCTGGTACCCGCAGGTTCCTTGATCAGCGCCAGTCTAACGCATATTTAGGCTTCCGTTGCGCCATGACCCGCGTAGGTAGTCCTGTTGGTTTAGGTAAATAATATTGTTAATAAAAACACTAAAGACCCTTAAGTAAATTACTTGAGGGTTTTTTATTTTGTAGAATGTCTCAATACATTTCAATAGAAGAACTTTACAAGGCTTATCTTGCTTCAGGCCAGGTAATATGTACCGATACAAGGAAACTGATAAAAGGCGGCATCTTCTTTGCCCTGAAGGGTGCGAACTTTAACGCCAATGAGTTTGCGAAAAAAGCCATTGAGGCCGGATGTAGTCTTGCGGTAATCGATGACGAAAAACATATTGGAAGCAAATGCGCTTTTGTACCAGACGTATTAAAAGCCCTGCAACAGCTCGCGAATTATCACCGTAAACAATTGACTATTCCTTTCCTTGCCATTACAGGAAGCAACGGTAAAACCACCAACAAAGAACTCATTAACGCTGTGATGACGAAAAAATTAAAGACCCTTGCCACAGAAGGAAATTTAAACAATCACATAGGTGTGCCGCTTACCCTGCTTAGGATAACAAAGGAACATGAATTTGCTATTATCGAAATGGGGGCCAATCACCAGGGAGAAATTGCGGAGCTTTGCGAGATAGCAGAACCCGATTTTGGATTGATTACCAATATCGGAAAAGCGCACCTGGAAGGCTTTGGCGGAATAGAAGGCGTAAAAAAAGGGAAAAGCGAAATGTATAAATATATCGCTGCAAAACACGGTAAAGTGTTTGTGAATGGCGATGATGAGACGTTACACGAACTCGCTTTAAATAATGATAAAATTACTTACGGCACAAAAAAACTGTATGATGTTATCGGGAAAGACATCACCAACAACGAAACTGTTGCCCTAAAATTTACAACACGTTACGGGGAAAAAGACTGGAGTAAATTACCGGTAATAAATACGCAGATCGTAGGATCGTACAATTTTATAAATTGCCTGGCGGCGGCCTGCGTAGGACATTATTTTAAAGTAGAAGAGGGTTTTATTAAAGAAGCACTGGAAAATTATCTTCCGAATATGAACCGTTCGCAACTGGTGAAAACGGGAAGAAACACTCTGTTGCTCGATGCGTATAATGCTAATCCCAACAGCATGAAAGCAGCTATTGAGAATTTTTCGAATTATAAAGCAGATAAAAAATTACTGCTATTGGGCGACATGTTTGAGCTGGGTGAATACAGCGCGAAGGAACATGAAAAAATTGTGGAGCTGTTGCAGGAAAAAAAACTGGAAGATGTCGTGCTTGTGGGAGAAGAGTTTTTTAAAATAAACAGCAACACTTTTAAAAGATTTAAAACAACAAACGAATGTAAAGAGTATCTTCAGCACCGCAGTGTAAACGATACTACCGTTCTGATTAAAGGTTCACGGGGAATGAAAATGGAAGCACTGCAGGAAGTCCTTTAAAAATGAATTACTTTAAAAAAAATAAATTAATAACCCTGATCATGCTTGCCATGGCAGTGGGCCTAATTATTGGATACGCGGTGAATGTATCCATCAGCAAAAACAAATTTAAACACGACAGAACTTCCATCAATCAGATCTCCAACCCAAAGGTTAAAAAAGCGGTGGAGGAGGGTGTAAAAAAATACGAGGAAAAATGTTTCCGCGAAGCAAAAAAAAGCACAGCATCTAATTTTTCAATTTTAAGCGATATTTTTCTTCACCTGATAAAAATGATCATTGCGCCGCTTGTCCTTGCGGTACTGGTGCTGGGTGTGGCTAAGGTGGGCGACTTTAAAAGCGTGGGCCGCATCGGACTTAAAACCCTTGTGTATTTTACCAGTGCAACCTTAATCGCTCTCGCTTTAGGTCTTGTGATTGTAAATGTGTTTACCCCGGGCAAGGTCATGCATCTTGATCGGCCCGAAGCTACGGCACAAACCGGCATTAAAGCGAATACACAGGATGCTAAAAATTTTATCGATCATGTTATCCCTGAAAGTCTTATTCGTTCCATGGCGGCCAACGATATTTTACCAATCGTGGTATTTGCGTTATTTTTTGGAGTAGCGGCGGCCAGCATTGGTGAGCATGGAAAGCCCATCATCAAAGCGTTCGACAGTTTAAGTCACGTGATGTTCAAGGTTACCAATTTTGTAATGAACTTTGCGCCAATTGGTGTGTTCGGTGCCATTACTGCGGTGGTCATTCAACAGGGACTTGATGTTTTAGGTGGCTATGCGTATTTAATACTCTGTTTTTTCGGGGGGCTTTTATTTTTTGTATTTGTTGTACTGTTTGCTATCAGCGCTGCATTTAAGATAAAATATTTCAAACTTTTGCGGGATGTAAAAGAACCGATCCTGTTAGCATTCAGCACGGCAAGCAGTGAAAGCGCCATGCCGAAAACCATTGAGGCTCTTGAAAAGCACGGCATAAGCAACCGAATTGTAAGTTTTGTGTTGCCTCTGGGATATTCATTTAACCTCGATGGGAGCATTATGTATATGACCTTTGCAACTGTATTTATAGCCCAGAGTTATGGTATTGATATTTCAATGGGAGATCAGATCAAAATGATGCTTATTCTTTTAGTTACCAGTAAAGGCATGGCAGGCGTGCCGCGCGCTTCTCTGGTAGTGATAGCAGGAATGCTAACGATGTTTAAAATTCCGGGAGAAGGATTATTATTGCTTTTAGCGGTAGACCAACTTCTTGATATGGGTCGCAGCGCCACCAACGTGGTAGGTAATGCCGTAGCCAGCGCGGTTGTGGCAAGGCTGGAAGGCGAGAAGTTTTAGCAACCATTGCTCACGTCACTCACCGCCTTTTCCCGAAGCTTTACCGCCTTTTTCATCTGTTTATAAGCAATTGCCCACATTCTTTCATTTTCCACCCGAATTAATAGTAAATTTGCCCCGTTAAAATTATAATGTAGTGGATAAAAAATCGTTAATTGGTCTTGGCTTAATCGCATCTATTCTTGGTATCTGGCTTTACATGAGTGGTCCTTCAAAAGAACAGATCGCACGTAATAAGCGCATAAAAGATTCCGTTGCACTTGTTCAGCAAAAAGTGGAATTAGAACAAATTGCCAAAGATGTTGCAACTAAAAATAAAGTTGAAGATACCCTCAAGGCTTCTCCTGTAATAACTGATTCCGTAAAAGCAGTTGCCTTAAGCGATACGTATAAAGATTTTTCCGTTTCAGTTAAAGGAACCAAAGGGTCATTCGTGATCGAAAATGAGCTTGTAAAAGCCACCATCAGCAATAAAGGCGGGCAGGTACAAAAAGTAGAATTAAAAAAATATCATCGCGCCGGCAAAACAGAAGCGCTTACTTTATTCGAAGGCGATTCCGTTAACTTTTCTTTAAAAATTCCCGCATATAACAACCGTCTTTTTTCAACCGACAGTTTTTATTTTAAATCGGTTAAAAAAACGGCCAGCTCAATCACGCTGAGGCTCGAGACTTCTCAGCCTGCAAGTTATATCGAGTATATATACTCTCTTAAGCCAAACGATTATATCGTAGAGTCGGAAATTCGTTTCGTTGGCATGCAAAATATTATTTCTCAAACGGAAGATCAGTTACAGCTTGCCTGGGCAATGAATTATCCGAGCCAGGAAAAACACATTATTAAAGAGCGCGACGCTTCTGCTTATGCAACTGTTTATTATAAGCAGGACATCAATGATCCTGATTACATTAATCCGCTTAAAGATGAACATAAGGAAATAAGCGAGGCGGATATTAAGTGGATAAGTTTCAGGCAGCAGTTTTTTAATTCAACCATCATTGCCGATAAAACATTCAATAAAGGAGGAAGTTTTGTGAAGGTAGGTCAGCGTCCCACTTCTCCTGATGTGGTTAGGGCAGTTTCTGCGGAACTTGGTATTCCTTATGCACACGCACCAACGGAAGTATTCAAGTACAAGTTTTATTTTGGTCCTAATCATTACAACACGCTTGAAAAATATGGATACAGTTTAGAAAAACTGGTTCCAACAGGATGGAGCGTTTTCAGTTACATCAATAAATGGCTGGTTATTCCTTTATTTAACGGACTCAGCATTCTTAACATGGGTGTTGTTATTTTATTACTCACCCTCATTGTAAAAATTGTATTGCTTCCTATCGCTTATAAAACATACATGAGCGGGGCAAGGATGCGCGTTTTAAAACCGGAAACAGATGCGTTGAACGCCAAGTTCGAAAAGAATGCTGATCCAATGAAAAAGCAGCAGGAGCAAATGGCGCTGTATCGAAAAGCGGGTGTTAATCCCTTATCTGGATGTTTGCCTTTATTGTTACAGTTTCCAATTCTTATCGCACTGTTCGCATTTATTCCTTCAGCAATTGAATTACGTCAGCAGGGATTTTTATGGGCCGATGATTTAAGTACCTATGATTCTATCTGGACATTTGGCGAGGTGCCTTTTGTTGGCTGGGCATACGGCGATCACGTAAGTTTATTTGCAGCACTCATGTTTGTAAGTACCATTATTTACACTTACATGAACAGCAGCATGATGCCACAGCAGAATACGCAGATGCCAGGTATGAAATTCATGATGTATTTTATGCCGGTGATTTTTCTTGCAGTAATGAACCGTTACGCGGCAGGATTGAGCTGGTACTATTTCCTTGCGAACATGTTTACTTTCCTTCAAAACTGGATCATGAAAAAAATTATCAGCGATCAAAAGATCAGGGCTCAACTTGAATCTAACATGAAAAAGCCGGCTAAAAAATCCGGATTCCAGGCAAGGCTTGAAGAAATGGCAAGACAAAGGCAACAGGCTGGCAGAAAATAAGTATCAGATTTCCCGCGCACCTAAAACGGTTTTAGGCGAATTTAGCGGTAAGAGTCCTATAATAGAAGTGTATTTTCGGTGAAAAATTTGGAGTGAGAGCTTAAATGGGCGAAATTTGCCAAAGTAAATGTTAAGAATCAAATACATAAAGATCACCGCTGGTATTTCGGTTATTCTTCTTGCCACGGGCTTTACCATTTCACGCCTTGAATCCAACCACTCTATTAAGGATCAGATTTCGGGAAATCTTTTTGATGCTTCTACAAACGTAACTTCAGGCACCGAAGACAACGAGCTTGACGAAAACACCTCCCGCGTGTACTTCAGTATTTTCAGGTTTATCAGCAATCTTGTTCCTGCAGGTTCTTCCAATTAAACCCTCTCCTTTCTTCTTTTTATAATTCTTTGAGTTTAGCTCATTGTATTTTATTTGCGGTAAATAAGTTTCAACATTCCTTCAACATGCGCACGCTGTCTGTCAAATTTGTTTCATCTTTGCACTTTAGATAGTTAATCTAAATATGCAGCTAAAATATACCATCCGTCCGAACGCCATTTTATTATTAGAGGACGGCAAAGTGTTTCACGGCAAAGCCGCCGGAAAAATTGGAACCACCACAGGAGAAATTTGTTTTAATACCGGAATGTCGGGTTATCAGGAAATTTTTACCGACCCTTCCTATTATGGCCAGGTGTTGGTGATGAACAACCCGCACATTGGTAATTACGGAATTGAGGAAAGTGAAGTGGAAAGCGACAGCGTAAAAATCTCCGGAATGGTGTGCAAGAAATTCAATGTTGGTTATTCCCGCCCGCGCGCGCAAAAAAGTTTACAAACGTATTTCGAAGAAAATAATATTGTTGCCATCAGCGACGTGGATACCCGTGCCATTGTGCGTTATATAAGGGACAAAGGATCCATGAACTGCATCATTTCTTCCGATATTAGTGATATTGAGGTTTTAAAAAAGCAATTGGCAAAGGTTCCAAGTATGGAAGGACTGGAGCTCTCATCTAAAGTAGCTACTACCAAAGCCTATTTTGTTGGAGATGAAAAAGCAAAACACAAAGTAGCGGTAATGGATTATGGTGTAAAGAAAAACATAGTACGCTGCCTTGTTGAAAGAGGATGTTATGTAAAAGTATTTCCAATGAAATCCACACTAAAAGATGTGATGGATTTTAAGCCCGACGGAATTATGCTGGGCAATGGTCCGGGCGATCCAGGGGTAATGAAGGAAGAAATCAGTCTGGTAAAACAATTAGTGGACGTGGGCAAGCCCGTGTTTGGCATTTGTCTTGGTCATCAGCTTCTGGCGCTTTCGCAGGGCATCAGTACGTATAAAATGCATGCCGGGCATCGTGGCATTAACCATCCTGTGATGAACCTTATCAGCGGCAAAAGCGAAATCACTTCGCAAAATCACGGCTTCACCGTTAATGCGGATGAAATAAACAGCAATAAAAATGTTGAGATAACTCACGTGAACCTGAACGACAAAACCATTGAAGGCATTAGGTTGAAAGACAGGAGCGCGTTCTCTGTGCAATATCACCCCGAAGCAAATCCTGGTCCTTACGACGCGCGTTACCTTTTTGATGAGTTTGTAGTCAACATGGAAAAGGCGGGGAAGTAATATCTTGCCGGGCACATTTATTGAACGTTGATTGGCAATTAAATATAAAACATGGATTACGTTTATATAAAAGCACTTCACATTATTTTCGTAGTCTGCTGGTTTGCGGCGCTTTTTTATGTGGTGCGTTTATTCATTTACGCTACTGAAGCACAACTTAAAGATGAACAATCAAAACTCATACTCACGCAGCAGTTTCTTTTAATGCAGAGAAAGCTCTGGTACATTATAGGCTGGCCATCAATGATCGGAACATTTGTATTTGGTACATGGATGCTGTATTTGAATCCGGGATTACTGTCGCAGCCGTGGATGTGGATTAAACTGATACTCGTGAGCCTGCTCGGTATTTACCATTTCGAATGCCATCGCATCTTTAAAAAACAAAGAGAGGGAAAATACACTTACTCCTCTTTTAAATTACGCCTCTTTAACGAATTGGCTACGGTGTTTCTGGTTTCTATTGTTTTTTTAGCGGTAGTTAAATCACAAAATGGTTTACTGTGGGGGCTGCTGGGCCTTATTGCCTTTGCAGCCGTGCTGATGCTGGGCGTTACCCTTTACAAGAAAAACAGGGAAAAGCATAACCGTAAGGATCAGGAATCTCTGCCCGATAACACTAACGGCGGAACTGCCGTTTAAAAAACTTAAAAAATTATTCTGCTGTTTTGATCCAGGCACTTGGACAAGTGCCTTTTAATACGGACAATTGTTCGATAGCTTCCTGCTTTGAATTAAATCCGCCACCGCTAACAATGTATAATCCTTTTTCATTTTGTCCGCTTACTGCAGCCTTAATTTGCTGATGAGTTAATTTAGAAACCATTTTATGCGCATTATTTAAAATGCTAAAACAGCCTAACACTACTTCGAATTTTTTGTGAAAGGAAATAATCTTATGATTGCCGGCATGAACATGAATGCTTTCAGGAATTTCAACTTCCAGCGCTTTAACAGCAATGGTCTTGTTGTTATCCAGTTCCAATGAAGCAATTCCGTTGGCATCGGCCACGTAATCTTTTTTATCGGTTGAAAGATCTTTCAGGTTCAGGTCGGAATAATTTACCGGACTGTAAACAGATGTATTTTCCTTGCCAAAAAAAGCAGATTTTAAAGGACCATTTATTTTAGAAGTGGAGACAACAATAAACAGGGCTGAAAGCAGGAATGCGCCCGAAACAGCGGCGATAGCGACTTTGCGGTAATTGCGCTGTTTTTTTATTTCAGAGTGACCGGTATTTTCAGCTCTTTCAATAATACGGTCGGCAAAAACGGTTGTTGGTTTAACAGACATTTCAACCTCCAGTTCTTTAATGAACACCGGACTTAAGCCAAAGCTATCCCTTAAAAAATTAGTTTGATGCTGAGGTTCGAAACAAATATTGTTTTCAAAATCGTGATAAAAAAAACCGATCCCATCAACCGTAAGTCGACCTCGGTTATTTAAAACAGATCTGCAATACTCTGCGAAATCTGTAAGGTGGCTCAGAGCTTGTGAAGCATCGCAGGTTAATTGCGACTGAAGCCATTGCACAAACACGCCATCATTTTGTTTCAGTTGCGCGTTAAAGCTTACGGTTTTGCCCGGAGGGAGAATAACAGTACCTGCGGAAGAAAAATGTGCCGGTGATTTTTTTAAAACAAAACCCCCAAAGCCCGGAAGCACTAAATAATCATTAAAGAACAATTGTTCCTTAACGCCTTTCAGTATGGTTTGGTGGATGTTCATTTCAGGGGCGACAAATATAGCTTTCTAAATCAAATATAAGAATTTAGGGAGGAAAAAGGGAGTTCTTTTATCCAATTTTTTAAGGGTGAAGGTCAGGTAGTTGAGGAGGAGGGGATTTGGATGCGGACCTGATGATGACGTTTTTTTTAATGAGGTAAATATTAATCAAGGTGGTTATGCTGTATGTAAACAGCTACTCTGTCGTCGAAAACTGAAATACGAGTTAATTAACTTAAAAATAAGTTGTATAACTGAATAATAAGTTATATGTTTGTGATATAATCTTAAATCCAATAGCTATGATTATCTCATTATTTCAATATTTACTCGCAAGCTCGCTTTGTTTAATGATTTTCAGCGCAGTATACAGACTATTAATATCGGGACTTACTCATTTTTCGTGGATGAGAATTTATCTTATCTGCAGTTTGGTATTAAGTTTAACTTTACCCTTAATTAATATTCCGGCTCCGTGGAGATCTGAATTAATACCGACAGAATCCCTGATTAACTTCGTCCCGAAATTCTTACAACAAACAGAGTCAACTTCCGCTCTTAACACTTTGACAAACCCCATAACAATGTTTTCTGAATCGCCTGTAGCACTTCTAATCACCTATGGTTTACTAATGATATATCTTCTCGGTTGCATTTATAAAGCTTACTTCTTAGCTAAAAATCTAAAAAGCATCATACTTTTTATTAGAAATAATCACAAGGTTAAAGAAGCCAATTACTGGATAGTGAGTTTGGAGGGCCAAATACCAGCGTTTTCTTTTTTTAACTACATCTTTATAAATAGAAACTTTAAAGACCTTTTAGATAAGGATCTCCAAATTATAAAGGATCATGAAAGAGTTCATGCGGATCATTATCATACGTTTGATATAATGTTTTTGGAGCTTATCAGAGTGATGTTTTGGTTTAACCCTGTTTTCAATTATTTAAAAACAGCACTTCAGGAAATTCATGAATATATAGCCGATGAAAAGGTTGCAGGTGAAGGTGAAAACAAGAAGTCTTACGCGATGTTGTTGCTAAACCTGGCATCAGAAACCCGAGTGTTTGACCTCGCTGCCGGTTTTACCGGTGAGCACATTAAACGCAGAATTCTAATGATCGCGAAACCGAGGACTCCAGCAAGACATAAGTTTAGATTTTTTGCTCTTGCTCCCCTTGCTGCTATTTTGATGCTTTTATTTTCCTGTTCAAAAAATACTCCCGGCAAATCAGACTGGGCCGATAAATGCGCTGACTGTAAGAAGTTGGAAATGAAATCATATACCGGCGTATACTTCCCTTCAAAAAAAGATACTTTTTTGAGGCCAATGGAAATACTTAATAGTAGCAACAGGTTATTCAGATTCATAGAATCAGCCCCTTTCACGCCCAACCGAACAGTTGAATTACAATTTGTTGCCGATAACAAATTTAATTATACAGATGATAGTGAAAGAAGCATTGAATTTGTTGTGGATGACAAAAACGTAGTCACTGGATGTATTTTGAGAAGGCCCGATGGCACTTTTCAACTCTCAAAACAAAGGCAATGGTATTAAAAACATTAGAACAACAAATCATGGATGAATTAACAAAATCAGAAGAGCGCATTATGCTTATTTTTTGGAAACTGAAAAAAGCATTCGTTAAAGATGTTTTGACCGAAATTGCGGATAGCCCAAAGCCGCCCTACAATACCATTTCGTCGGTCGCGAGAATTCTTGCAGGGAAAGGATATTTAAAGTATAATACTTACGGAAAAACATATGAGTACTATCCGGCCATTTCACAGGAAGAATACGGAAAAATGAAAATGAAAAAAATGTTGTCCGGTTATTTTTCCGACTCGCCGGCAATGCTTCTCTCGTTTATGATTAATGAAGAAAAACTCAGCAAAAAGGAAATTGAAAAGATGAAGGAAATAATAAAACAGATAAAATAAATCTGAGTGGTAATTTCATTGTCAAATTAAACCCTGTGTTTTGCACCTCATTGGCAGAGAAAAGATTACAATCACGGGTTTACTTGGAAAATTCCTCGTAAAAGAATAATATTGCCCGCAGTGGAAAAAACAAAAACCCCGCTAATCGCAGGGCTTTTTAAACAAACTGTATTAAAAGGATGAAAATGGTTAAAACCATTATAGAGATAGGAGTCGGGCCCTATAACCCGCGGTTTAAACCGCGGGTTATAAATGAAGTACAAGCAATGGTTAACCGTTTTAACGGTTTAAATTAACAACAACAATATATGTCGCATTCCTACAACAAAATATGGCTTCATGTTGTCTTCGGCACCAAATACCGTAATACTTTAATAAGCCCATCGGTTGAAAAACCTATTCATGAATACATGCGTAAACAATTACAGGATAACGGTTGCCCGGTAAGAATTATAAACGGAATGCCCGACCATGTTCACCTGTTGTTTTTACAAAACCATAAAATGTCGGTTGCCGATATTATAAAACAGGTTAAAGGAAGCAGCTCTCATTGGGTAAATCAGCAAGACTTTCTATCCGAAAAATTTGCATGGCAAACAGGCTACGGTGCTTTTTCCGTTAGCGAATCGCAGTTAGAGAAAGTGTATCAGTATATCAGCAACCAAAAAGCACACCATGCAAAAAAAACATTTACGGAGGAATACGAAGAGTTTATAGCTGCACATGGTTTAATAAAGCTAAATGATGAGGAGGCAAACGGGAAGGAGCATTAAGCAATGGACACTACACAACTAAAAATAAGGGAAGCCACTGAAAATGCAAAGCATTGGATCGAAGTATTAGCCACTAAGTCAGATAGTGAGCTCGAACGCCGTTTAGGCATCAACGAATTGTTATACCAGCATGCCTTTAAAAACAAGCAGGCAGATGTTTGTGAATTAATGGAGCTGATGCGCCGCATTATTATTGAAGCGCGTATTTATAAAGAAGAGAATAATATTGCAACTGTGCCGAACGAAATGGAGCTGGCCATTGCAGAAAGTAACCGCAGTTACGTTAAAGCCGAAGAGCGGCAGGAAATAATGGAAGCGGTCCAAATCCCGCAAAAAAATCACAAGCCAAAAATTAAAGATGATAATCAGGACCAGATTAGTTTGTTTTAGGGGAGGGAGTTATTAAGGAATTGTTTCAATAAAAAAGATTTGTACTTCAATTCCAATGAGAAACAAAAGTGAACCTCTGAAAAACAAAAAACCCCGCTAATCGCAGGGCTTTTTAAACAAACTAATTTAAAATTATTTTTTATCGTTGTCTTTTTCTTTATCGGTTTCCTTTTTTAGAAGTGTTCCGTTAGAATCAAAAATATAATCAGTTTCACCCACTTCTGCTTCGTAAGAAATCTTTCCTGCAGCATCCGTTATCTTTGAGGCTTCTTTGATTTTCTTTCCGGCAAGATTTTTGGTAACGTAGTCTGTAACTGCTTTTGGAAGTTCAGATGTTTTAATTTCAATTTCTGTTTCCAGCAAAGTGCCATTGGCGTCATAGGAAGCGGAGGTTTCTACTTTTTTTACATCAAATTCGGATTCGTAGTTAGCGCCTTCCTTTTCCCATTTTTCAACCTTTGAGCCAGGGAAGTGTTTTTCCTGCGCGGTTTTAACTGCTGCCGGAACTTCAGATTCTTTTATCTTTTGAGCTGTCGCACAGCTTACGCCGAAGCCAAGTGCAAGAATTACTAATACATTTTTCATTTTTTACAGTTTTTAAATTTATAATACAATATTACCGCAGGATGCTGAAGGAAATCTGAAGTTAAAAAAATTTCTTTTATAAATTTGGTTACAGGGTTATTTTTAAGGACAGGTTAATTACTCTTCCTTCCACAGGGCCCCAGATGTTTCTAAATGAAGGATTTTGGCGCGTGCCTGTAACCAGCGGCTCGTAGGCAGACTGGCGGTAATTAAGAATATTTTCACAGTTAAGCACAAGGCTACCGGATTTGAATTTCCGTTCAATCATAGCCGCCAGAAACCAGAAATTTGGAACCCTTACATTGTTGTAAATATATTGATTGGCACTGTAAGCCGCTTCAGCACCCATACGCCATTTGCCTTCAATTTCATAGGCCAGCGTAGTTGCGAACTTATCTTTTGGGTTAAAAGGCATGTTGTAGGAAATGGTAGTTCCCTGAAGTGTTGCCTCGGTATGATTGTATCCAAGATACAGTGCAATTTTTTCCCATTTAAAACGGATATACGTATCTGTACCAATGCTGTTCACCGTGTAGGGGGCATTTGTGATAAATTTATTTCCCGCCGAATCAGTCTGAAGAATGGTGGGATTAAAGATCACCGTATAATAAAAGGCCTGGTTCAACTGAAAGGCAACCTGTTCCCATAAGAGCGTATGATAATTAATGTCCAGATTCAATCCGTTCGATAATTCAGGCTTAACACGATTATCAACAGAAACTAAACGCGCGTAGTCTCCAGGCTGCGATGAAGTGAAAAGGCCCGGGATTTTATAACCGCTTCCGTAATGCGCACGAATTGAGAATTTAGAAGAAGGCTTGTAAAATAAACCCACACGTGGAAGTAAAAACCAGTTGTAACGGTTATGATAATCGGCACGGAAACCCGCCTCAAGGGAAAGTGATTTAAATATCTGCCAGTCTTCCTGCGAAAATAATCCAAGTGTTTGGTAATTGTAATTATTAAAATGAACGGTATCTCCCTCTTTTTTAAGAAAGTCCTCTACAATAAAATTAGCGCCAGTTACCCAGGAATGTTTTTCGTTTTTGAACAGGTAATTTATTTCGGAATAAGAAGATAATTGCCGGCCCGAGAAATTAAATCCTGAATAGTAAAGCGAACGATCGAATGAACTGCCGGTTGTTTTAAGTGTAAGCGTGCCGTGTTTGCTGACTTCATGAGTGAGGTGCGCATCCAGTGTAGTACGCAGCACCTGTTCGTTAAACAGGAAGGTGTGAGCCGAATCGTCTTTGTAGCGAATGGCATACATGTCGCCCCCGCGGCGGTTGTCGTTAGTTACCGTTAAGCCAATATCAGCATTTGTTTTTTTGGAGAGGTACATAAAAAAGCGAGGGTGAAAAATAAAATGTTTTTGCTCCGGCACTTCGGCAAAGCCATCTTTATTAATATCGTAGGCCTGTTTAAAATTGGCGCCGGAAAAAAGAGTAATTCCCGTGTTTTTATTACGCTTGCTTAAAAAAGAATTAAAGTTACTTTCATTCAAAGTTGTTTGATTAAATGTGAGAATAACTTTTGGCGAATCGGTCGGCGTACGCGATATAAAGTTGATTAAGCCTCCGATGGCACCGCCACCATACAGCGTAGAGGCAGAGCCTTTAATGATTTCCACCTGCTTGAGGTCGAGTGGTGGAAGTGAAAGAACGCCAAGGCTTCCGGAAAATCCTTCGTAAAGCGGCAACCCATCGCGTAACATTTGCGTGTACTTGTAATCAAGGCCCTGCATCCTTACAGCATCATTACCGTTAACCGGGTTTGTTTTCTGGATAGTAATCACAGAAAGATCCCCAAGAATACTGCCTACTCCTCCGGGAACAATAGTGCTTTCTTCATCCATATCCTCTTCACCCAACACCTCTACTTTAATGGGCAGGTCATCAATCCTTGAATTGGTGCGTGTAGTGGAAACAACCACCTCTTCGAAGTCTTCATTTTCGGGTGCCAGGCGAATAACGGTCACTGAAGTATCTTTCTGCGGGAAAGTAATGGTTTTGATTAAAGTTCTATAACCTACAAAAGAAATAATAAAAACCTTTTCGCCTTCCGGTATTCCTGTTAGTATCGCAAAGCCTCTCCCATCGGTAAAAGCAGCCACGTTGGTGTTTTTGATCTGGACAGTAACGCCGGCTAATTTTTCAGCAGTGCTGCTGTCCTGCACACTTACTGAGAAGGTGTTCTGGCTTTTAACAAAACCTGAAATCACGAAAAAAAAAACAGCGAGCTGCGTTTTAAAAATCATGGTTAAAACGAATAGATGAAAACATGCGTACCGCTTTGATATTTATAACTTACAGATTGACTGTTCAAAATGGCAATTTGTTTTACCAGCGCAAGACCAAGGCCCGTGGAATCACTGGAAGGGTTTTCTTTATAAAAGCGGTTGAATAGCTTGGATGAATCCGCGGTTAACGGACTCCCTGTGTTGGATACAATTAATTTTTTAGAATCGAGTTGAATTTCTACTGTTCCAAATGACGGCGTGTACTTTATAGCGTTTGATAAAAGATTGGAAACAACAATATCTCCCAGTTCAGGATGCAGGTGTACAGTAGCTTCCTGGATAAATGTTGTTACAACGATGTCCTTCATGCCGAACAGTTCATCATAGAGATTTATCTTCTGTTTTACAATTGCAGCAAAATCAATCTTTTCCTTAAACGCGTACTGGTTGTTTTCTATTTTGCTAAGAAGTAAGAGCGTTTGGTTGAGTTTAGCGGCCCTCATCGCGGTCTGACCAATATCAGTTATTTGCCTGGCCTGTTCTTCGGTAAGGCCTTCCTGTTGTAATAACAGTTCCGATTTTGTTTTAATGATGGCCAGCGGTGTTTGCAA
Organism: Bacteroidota bacterium; assembly: GCA_013816895.1. Lineage (GTDB taxonomy): Bacteria > Bacteroidota > Bacteroidia > B-17B0 > Aurantibacillaceae > Aurantibacillus. The sequence goes on along the minus strand of JACDDR010000034.1, from coordinate 16,429 downwards.
TTCGTGGGAAGCATTTTCCGCAAAGGCTTTTAGGTTATTAAAATCAGCTGATATCCTGGCTGTCATTTTACCCAGCGCTTCATTCAGCTGATCAAATTCCGCGGTGCCACATTTATCAAAAACAACGTCCGGATGAGTTTCAATATCATAGTGATTGATCAGTTTCAGTGTTTTAAAAAACGGACGAAATAGTTTTTTCGAAATAATTATGTTCAGGAGCAGCAATATGATAATAAGCGCTGATGCAATAATGATAAATGAAGTGGTAATGGTTTCAATAAGATCGTCCTCTTCGAACAGCGACTTGGCGAGCGTGATTTTATAGTGCTGACTCCCCAGCGAACTTCCAAAGGTGAGTTGCGTAAAAGGCAGATACTCTTCTTCCGCCTCAGCGTAAAATACTGTATCCTTTAGCTCTTCTCTAATCTCTGCGGCTGCCGGGCGAAGCGCCATTGTTTCATCAAAGGCAGAGGGTAACTGTTGATTTTTTTCTATGTAAGCTATTACCTGTTCTTTTTTCCGGTATAATTCTTCTGTTGCTTCTTCACGTATAATTTTTTTAAGCCGGAAATAAAAAATGTTACCACCTGCAAGGAAAACCACCAGGGTAATTGCTAAATAAAGCAGGGTGTTTTTTGTAACCAGTTTCATGTGTTCCCGAATTTATATCCCATTCCGTAAACTGTTTTTACGTAGTCTGCGCTGCCCTTATCAATCAGTTTCTTGCGCAGATTTTTTATGTGCGTATAAATGAAATCGTAGGAGTCGGCCATGTCCATGTTATCGCCCCACAAATGCTCTGCAATGGATTCTTTAGTAAGTACGCGGTTTTTATTGGTAAGAAAAAACAGTAAGAGGTCAAATTCCTTTTTAGTTAAGGTTAAACCGGCATTGTTTACGGAGGCTACCTGGCTATCCGGATTAACTTTTATTTCATTAAATATTATTTCGTGGTTTCCTTCAAAATTCCTGCGGCGCAGTACCGAGCGTATTCTGGAGTTCAGCTCTGCCAGGCTAAAGGGTTTTGCCAGATAATCGTCAGCTCCGAGATCAAGCCCCGCTATTTTATCATCCACCGAATTTCTTGCAGATATGATAATGATGCCGGTGGTAGTTTTCTTTTCTTTTATTTTTCGTACAAGTTCCAGTCCGTTGCCGCCCGGAAGGGTTAAATCTACAAGCACGCAATCATACTGATACAAGGATATTTTTTCAGAGGCAGTATTATAGGTATTGGCTGTTTCACATACAAAGCCGCCCTGCTTCAGGTAGTCTGATATGGAATCAGCTAATTCTTTTTCGTCTTCTACCAGCAAAAGTTTCATCTTTCAAAAGTCGGTTTAAAATCTGGAGCAAATCTGTATTTACCCGCTAAGTAAATTTAAGAATTCGGGAACAGTAAACAAGATCAGGGGATCTTAAAATAACGACAACTGTACTTTTTCCTGCGACGGGCTTTCAACAGCGGTGTTAGCAAAGCTTCCGGCAGTAATTGTATGCACTTTGCTTTCGTAATAACGGGAGGCTACTTCCACATATGTATCGCCGGCCTGTTCGGAGAAAAGCTTTTGCACCAGTTGGGGAGAATTATTTTCTTTGGAAAGGTGCGACAATAAAATATGGCTTAAAAAGTCCGACTTATAATTCATGAAAAGCTCAAGGGCTTCGGCATTTGATAAGTGTCCTTCGCCGCCACTGATGCGCTTTTTGAGATAGTAAGGATAGTGCCCGTTCATTAGCATCTCCGTATCGTAATTGGATTCAAGAAATACTGCATGGCATTTTTGAAAATGAGTGATTACCTTTTCACAACAGGCGCCAATATCGGTAAATACTCCAACAGAGGTGCCACCGCTTTCAATTACAAAACTACAGGGGTCGGCCGCATCATGCTTTTTTGCAAACGCAGTGATGTTGAGTGAGCCGATGGAAAAATTGCCGTTGCTTTGAAAATCTTGTAAAAGAGTTTCTTCCACCTGCAGGCCTCCGCTATTAAGAGTGCGGGGCGTTATATAAACCGGCAGTTTAAACTTCCGCGAAAGAACTTCAAGGCCCCGGATGTGGTCGGTGTGTTCATGCGAAATAAAAATGGCTTTTACTTTTTGCATGGATAATCCGGCACGGAGCATTCGTTTTTCTGTTTCACGACAGGAGATCCCTGCGTCAATTAACACGGCCTCGGTAGTATTACCAATGTAATAACAGTTGCCATTGCTGCCGGAATTAAGGGATGCGATCTCGAGGGACATATCTTTTGCAAGATAAAAAAAATAGATATAAAATTTCCTGTAAAAGGCTTCTTAAACAAGATATTTATTGACATTATAAAAGCTTAGCAACAACCGAAAAAAACAATTTCGAAAATTTTCCTGTATTTAAAAAAAGTTCTTTACTTCGCGCACCCAAAAATACCCACCAATGGGTATTGTTAAGGTTCTTTATCAATAA
>JACDDR010000034.1:4984-13971 GCA_013816895.1 Bacteroidota bacterium | reverse complement strand
CATGAATATTTTCCAACACAATCTCCCCTCTATTACTTGCAGCAAGCGTTTTACCAAAAATACAAACAAACTTGCGGGTATATTCCTGCTGGTTAGCGCTGTATGTTTTTCTTCGAAAACGTTTTCTCAAACAAAAACGCACGATACCATTACAAAAACGGTGGTGCTTAATCTTGGCTCCGATGTTAACTCAGCTGCCGGTGAACTGGCACCGACAATTACCGCCGATGGAAAACGTCTTTACTTTGTCAGAGATGGTCACGAGCGTAATTTCTCAGGTCAGGATGTTTGGTATTCCGAAAGAAGCAACGGTGTTTGGGGCCCTGCTGTTCACCCGAGCGAACCTTTAAACCACTATGGAAAAAATTCACACGTTTCCAACGTGTCCACCGATGGCAACCAGTTACTTGTGAGCGGTGCCTTTGAGGATGGTGAATACGATGGGGCGGGTTTATCGGTAATTGTAAAAAATCGCAAAGGCGGATGGAACGACCCTAAAAAACTTGAAATTGTAAATTACAAAACCTACGCCGCAATGGGCGACTACAAGAGCGCGTTTCTTGCGCCTAGCGGTAAAACTCTTATTTATTGTTTTTCTGAATCATCCAATAGCGACAAACATGAACTTTATTTCAGTCACCTTACCGTAAAGGATAAATGGAGCAAACCCAAATCAATAAAGGACTTTACAAAATTTGTTGGGAAAGCTTTAAATAACAATACCTGGTCGGAACCTGTAAAAATTAAATCTTTAAGTTTAAGAGATTACGATGAGTATGGCCCGTTTATGGCTGCTGATGGCGTAACACTTTATTATTCTTCAAACAAACCCGGCGGTTTAGGCGGTCAGGATATCTGGATGAGCAAGCGCTTGGATGACACCTGGCAGAACTGGTCAGAGCCCGTAAATCTTGGGCCAACCATTAACTCAGAAGGTTCAGAAACGTATTACGCGCTCGACGCAAAAGGCGAAGAAGCTTATATGATCAAAATGAACCCGGGTTACAGGGGTGATATTGTAAAGATCAATCTGATCAAAGAACTTCGTCCGAACCCGGTAATTTTAATAACAGGTAAAGTATTTAATGCTAAAACCAAAGAACCAATCGGGGCCAGCATCGAATATGAAAATCTCGCAGATGGAAAAAACGTTGGTATCGCTCAAACCGATCCACAAACAGGTCAGTATAAAATTGTGCTTCCTTATGGAACCAATTACGGTTTCATGGCCTATACCGATAAATTCATTTCGGTGTCTGACAACCTGGATCTTTCTGCAGTTGCCGAGTACAAAGAAATCACACGCGATCTTTATCTGGTGCCTCTTGAAGTGGGTTCAACAATTCGTTTGAATAATATTTTCTTCGACGTTGCAAAAGCAACTCTGCGATCAGAATCTTTTCCTGAATTAGACAGGCTTGCAGGCTTAATGACACAAAACGGAAAAATGCAAATTGAATTATCCGGTCACACAGACAATGTGGGCTCTGACGAAACAAACCTAAAGTTATCGGCCGACCGTGCTAAAACAGTAACGGATTATCTGGTAGGACTTGGAATTGCTGCTGAACGCATTCAATCAAAAGGTTACGGAGAAACAAAACCTTTAGGTACCAACGATACCGAGGAAGGCAGGCAGCTGAACCGCCGCGTCGAATTCACCATCCTGAAAAACTAAAAAATACCCTCCAGTGGGTATATAGAAGAATCAGATTGTATTTAGTTTTGTTAAATAGTTATAAATTATAAAAGATCAATTGTATGAAGAAAAGTTTCCTTTTGCTGTTCATTGTTAGCAGCTTAATTTCAAAAGCGCAGGTTGGCATGAGTTGCCAATATTTCCCCGGCGCTCAGGTAGGATTTGTAACAGTAAAAACGGTAAACAATCCACATTTGGGAGGCGGTACCGTTAAATACAAGTACGGAGCAGGACTGCCACTTTTACTGATAGACAGGATAAAAGGCAACTGGTATACACTTTTAGATTTTAGCGCCTTGTATTACGGAGCTACTCAAACCAATAAAGCCAACGACGACAGAATTAAAATTTCCAAAGCAGAAGGCGCTTTTGCCGCGCTAAGGGTAGGTTATTTATTCGGAAAGAATGATAATTCAAGGATAGGCCCCTGTCTTGGATTCGGGGTGAGCACTTCTAACCTTGATTCAGTAATCAGACCATTTAATCAAAGGCAATATTATAATTATTTAATTGGAATAGTTGCGTACCGAAAATTCGGAAAATTCAGAGTAGCAGGTAAGGCAGGATATGAGATTTACAAGCAAAAAAACTATATCGTAAACGGGCACGGATTGTTCTTCGAAGCAACACTTGGTTATTCTTTTTACCAGAAATATGGCCTTTCTATTATGCCTTGTTTGTATACCAAAAGCTTTGGTTATATAGCAAAAAATGGCTCGGCCAGCGATGGAACTACGGCAAAATTAAAATCAATGGTTTTACGCGTTGGGTTAACCAGATTTTTTTAATATCGGTATAAACAAAATATTAATCTATTTATCATGAAAAAAATAATATACACTCTTACATTCTCTGTTATAAGTTTATTGGCCTTGAACTTAAAAGCACAAAGCGTCTCTTACAGCTACATCAGGAACAATCCCTTCGATATCAAAAACTTTTCGGCTTCCATCGACCCCATGTTTGTTGATCTTAATGCACACAATGGCTACGCCTTTGGATGGGGCCTCCGCGGCGAATACATGATGGGAAAAAGAATTCTTGCTAACTTCGATACCAGGATAGGTTTTGGAACAAACTACTACCGCAAGTCTAACGACAACACCAAAAATTATTTTTGTATGGACGGAGGTCTTGGTTTGATTTTATCAAATAAAGCAAAAGATAAACACACGCGTGTTATTCTTAGCCAGTCAACTTCCGGAAATTACCGCACCACTACTTCCATTACCGTGCCTTCCAAATCACGTTTTATTGTAGCGCTCCGCGGCGGATTCTCACAGTACAACAACACCTTGTCGTATAAAGGCCTGGCCGATAGTTTGCTTACTTTTAAAGGAAACGTTCATGGATCTGACAGCACTATTACTTATAAAAGGGCACAGGCTTCTGATACTTACGTATTCCAGGATACCACCCAGGGAAGAGCATCTGCGAAAGCGGTTGACCAGTACGGTGGAATTACAATGGTTTCTTTTTACGGAGGATTTCAGTTCCGCACTATCCGCGACCTGTTGATTAATGTTGACGGATACGGATATCGCGGCAATTCGCGCTATTCCGATTTCTTTATCGATGTGTTATTTGCGCCGATTGTGAAGATCAGGGATTTTAAAGCTTCTGATGGAAGAAGCTACGATGTAAAATACACTCAGACAAGTCATTTCGGGTGGAGATTAGGCTGGTTCTGGCGTAAACCAAAAGATCAGGGCTTTAGCGCAAAGTTTGAAATTGGCAGCAGACCTGGATTTAAGGCGCCATCTAATACAAACATTCCTGTTAACATGAAAAATCTTTACGCGATGCTTTCCTTTGGATTATACATTCCTTTAAACATAAAGCCGGTATACCGCGGCGAGGAATAAAATAATTGTTTGATTAAAAAGAAATCCGGATCATTTTGGTCCGGATTTTTTTTGCAGTTTATTTGCTAAAATATTGTACCACGCAATAAAAGCTGGTATAATATTTATTCTCCTAATAGTGAATTAAAATAAAAATAATATGGAAAAAAAACTTGAAGGAAAAAAAATTGCAATTCTAGTTGCCAATGGCTTTGAACAGTCTGAATTTGAAAAACCCTACCACACATTAAAAGAAAATGGGGCGGTGGTTGACGTTATTTCTCTGAAAAAAGAAAAAATTAAAGCCTGGAAAGATAAAAACTGGGGCGATGAATTTGAAGTAAATGTGGCAATAGATTCTGCCAGGGCCGACGAATACGACGCCCTTGTTTTACCGGGTGGAGTTCTTAATCCCGATCAACTTCGTGTTAACGAGGGGGTAATATCTTTTGTAGATAAATTTATGGAAGCCGGCAAGCCTGTTGCCGCCATTTGCCATGGGCCATGGACATTAATAGAAACCGGGAGATTAAAAGGGAAAAAGATGACTTCTTATAAATCTATTAAAACCGATCTTGAAAACGCAGGAGTTGAATGGGTGGATGAGGAAGTGGTAGTAGATAACGGTTTAGTCACAAGCAGAAGCCCGAAAGATCTGGATGCCTTTTGTAAAAAGTTAGTGGAAGAAATCCGGGAAGGTGTACATCACGAATAACCTGCCAAAAAATAAAGTCGCTTTTTCAGGCGGCTTTTTTTGTTTTATAACGGTTTAAAATTTCTTCAGCGTTTTTAAGAATTCTGTGCTTTGAGTGATGGAACGTCCATTTTAATTCTTCTTCGGAGTCCATGTGATACCGTTCATGAAGTGTCCATGAGCAATCCTTAAGTCCGATCCATTCGGAAGAAGCCTTTTGACCTGCATCCGATAAGAGCTTGATCAAGTCTTGCAGCCGGTTGTCGAGTAATTCAATACATTTTTGAGTGCCCGAATATTCAACATCTTCAACTCTTCTTATTAATTCCGGCAACATCTCCATAAAACAAAGATAGTGCTGATTTATAGCAATGTATTGCTACGGATTGTAGTAAGCTGAGAAACTGCTCAGGAAAGGATATCCTTCAAATACTCCAGCGAAATGGGTTTCACGCAAAAGGCAAGCATGTTGGTTTGTTCAGCCCTGGTAATAACGGAAGGTTCAGAGTTGCCGGTAAAATAAACCACTTTTGCCTCTGAAAATTTCCGGATCTCATGCATGGCTTCTATCCCATCGAGGTGGCCGTCGATTTTAATATCCATTAAAATAATATCGGGTGAATGTTTTTTTACAGCGGCAATCGCTTCTTCGGCATTACGCGCTGAGTGTACAACCTCATGACCAAGCAACTGACAAAAACGTTTATTGATCATCGCAAGAAGAAGATCATTTTCAACAATTAATATTCGTTTCATTTAGCTTTTGGATTCGATGGTGAAATATAGCTAAATTTTTAATTAAACCGCAAGGTGAATTCCATGCCGGGTTTATTTTGCTGGAAGTTAAACACACCATTTAATTGCTGTGAGAATATTTCGATCAGATTTAATCCGAGAGAATTTCTTTCTGTGCTTTCAGAATATTCAAAGCCTGGTCCGTCATCACTGTATTGAAAAGTATATGCGTTGTTTTCCTTCATAAGTCCAATGCTGATTTGGCCGCGTTCCTTTTCATGGAAAGCATGTTTATAAGAATTGGAAATGAGTTCATTGATAAGCAATGAAAGCGGCATTGCCTGTTTCATGTCCAGGTTAATGATTGCAATACTGGTTATAAAGCTGATGTTTTTTTCTTTGGTTGAAAACGAAATTTTAACGTGCTCAAGAAGTTGTTCTACAAAGGAACGCATTTCCACTTCCTTTAAAGTTTTATTTTCATACAATTTTTCGTGCAGTATGGCGAGTGATTTAATGCGGTTTTGGCTTTCTTTAATCACGCCAATCGTGTTGGGATCCTTAATGTAAACACTTTGAAGTTCCATTAAGCCATTAATTACTGCGAGGTTATTTTTAACGCGGTGGTGAATTTCCGATAAAAGCACTTCGCGCTGCGCCAGCGATTCCCGTGCGTCCGATTCAGCCTCTCTCCGTATTCTGTTTTCTTTTGACAGGAGCCGTTGCTGCTCTTCCAATTCAATATTTTTTACAGTTAGCAGCCGGTTAATTTTATTGTTGTTGTATAAAAAATAAAGCGAAAGTATAAAAAGGATAAGAATACTGCATGCGAAATTGACAGTATAGAATTTATCCAGAACGCCTGAAGAAACTGGCAACACGCTGTATTTATAATATTTACCAATGATTAAAATAATTATAAAGTTGATGATATAGCTCAGCATGGAAAGTGAAATGATCCATGATTTTTTTGTGTCAAACAATGTGAGAACAATAAGCGGCGAAGTAAAGAGATATAAATGTATACCAGAATCAAATCCAAGATAAGTCGAGAAAAATAAAACACAGTAATTGGTGTTCAGCAGGGTGAGCGCGCTTGATAAAGTATACCATTGGTACCTGTTGAGCGAAATAGAGCTGATAAAAAAGATGATTCCAAAGGAAATTCCTGCCAGAGGAAGATACAGCGAGTTGAATAAAAAATACACAACATACAGAAGTGAAAAAACTGCGCAGAGAAATGAAAGCTTGTTACGGGCTATTAGCTTATCGTTGAATGTGTGGGCATGATCAGCGCTGATGCCGGAATGAATTGACGATCTCCATAAATTTGAAATAATCATAGGGGGCAGATAGTTCTGTAAATCTAAATTAATTTTTAATTATACAGAGCCTTGATTATAAATAACCGCTCAAATAGTAAAATTTTTGTTTTGTTCTATATAGTGAATTTTGTAAAGATCAGAGCGTCTGTCTTTTAATGTATGAACGCTGCCGAACTCCCTGTTACGGATCAGCAGGTTTAGATCCAGATCCTGGAAGATGAGTGTTTCTGAATTTTCAGGCGCTTCTGTGGCTACTCCTTCTTTATGAAATTCCACATCGGAAGGTGTAAAAATAGCCGATTGTGCATATTGGATATCCATGTTATCTACCTGGGGTAAATTGCCCACGCATCCCGCTATCACAACATACAGCTGGTTTTCAATGGCTCTTGCCTGGGAACAGTAGCGCACACGGAGGTAACCGCGGCGCTCATCAGTATTGAATGGGACAAATAAAATTTCAGCCCCCTTGCTCACAGCAATACGCGAAAGCTCCGGAAATTCAATATCGTAACACACCATGATAGCAATCTTGCCAATGTCGGTGTCAAATACCTCCACTGTGTTGCCGGGTTTTACGCCCCACCATTTGCGTTCATGCGGGGTAATATGAATTTTATATTGTTTGCCGATTGTGCCGTTTCTCCTGAAAAGATAAGATACGTTATACAGGTTATCATTTTCAATTACAAAGTGCGAGCCGCCAATAATATTGATATTGTATTTTATAGCCAGGTTGGTAAAAAATTCTTCGTATTGCCTAGTAAATTTATCCAACTGTCGGATTGCGACTCCGGGATGTTTTTCCGGCAGGAATGTAAGTAGCTGCATGGTGAACATCTCCGGAAATAAAACAATGTCACATCGGTAGTCAGAAGCAACGTCTACAAAGTACTCGCAGTTTTGCGCAAACTCGTCAAAATCTTTTATCATCCGCATCTGGTACTGCACAGCGCACACTCTTACATATTGGTTGTTATTCCGTTTATGAGAAATGTAGTTGAAATTGGTCCACTCTAAAAAAGTCGCATATCCAAGTGATTCTTTATCTGTTGGCAAATAGTCCGGCAGCAAGCGTTTTAATACAAAACCATTGGCGAGTTGAGCGGTAAGAACAGGGTCGTAGATTTTTTTATCAATTACTTTTTCTACGTATTGCGCAGCTGTGAGTTTATCAGCGTATTTATGATAATTGGGAATTCGGCCGCCAACAGCAATGCGTTTCAGATTTTTTTCCTTTGCCAGTTTTTGCCGCGCTGCATAAAGACGACGGGATAGTTTCATTCCTCGATACTCACTGTCCACCATAATCTCAATTCCGTAAAGTGTATCGCCGTTAGAATTGTGATTAGTGATGTAACCGTTTTTTGTTACTTCGTTCCAGGAATGATTTTCAACCGACTCATCAAATTTAATGATGAGACTTCCCGAAGAAGCCACCAGTTTGCCGTCTATTTCAACGCCGATCTGCCCTTCCGGAAAATTTTTGAGCAAACTGTTGAACTGTTCGCGGCTCCAGGGTTCCATGTCGGGGAACGAATGCACCTGCATGTTAACCACCTTTTCAAAATCGGCTGGCTTTAACTTTCTGACTTTAATTTTTTTCATGCAAGGTCTTATTATTCATATACAAAATGCGCCCATGGACGGATAAGGAAATATTTTCCCCAAATTCCTGGAATTGCTGCGTTGATGGGAGGAGTAAACATTTTTTTCTCAAAATGTGCAACTTATTACTTAGTGTGATTTCTCATTTTATTCACCAAATCACATAAGCGGAGATTTGGCGATTTAAAATATTCTCCTGGCGGAAGTCGATTTTTACTATTAAGTGGAAACAATTTTGAATGTATAAAATTACCGGAAACGCCGGTAGATGTAAATGGATAACAAACGGGAACTATGGAAACGCAAAATGTTGAATTTAAAAAAAACGAAACAATCTTAACGGTACTTATTTTATTGGCAACTTATACGGCTTATGCCTTAACGCAGGCGTAACCGGCGAAAGGCAAAAGGAGCACCTGAAAAATATAATTTAGAATTTTTGGAGCAGATATTGATTTTTTAGTATCTTTATTATTCTACCAATAATTTTAAAAATGAAAAAATTCTTTATTTGCACCTTCTTCACGTTTGCTCTGGCAAATCAACTTGTGTCGCAAATTGTTTACAAAGATGTAGCCGGTATTTTTTACGCCCGCTGCACAACCTGTCACCACGAGGGAAACTCCCAATTTCCTTTAATGAATTATGCTCAAACCGCCACTTTGGTCACCGATATTCAGACCGACCTAACTATTGGCAGGATGCCGCCATGGCTGGCCGATACTTCCTATACGCGATTTCAGCACGAACGTTTAATAACCAGCGCTGAAAAACAACAAATACTAAATTGGATCAGCGGAGGTGCTTTAAAGGGTGATACTACCCAGGCCCCGCCAGCGCCTGTATACAGCCAGCAATATGAGCTGATCGGTAACGCCGATTTAACGCTTGGTATAGGAACCTTTACAAGTACCTCAGTATCTACCGATAAATATTTTTGTTTTTCAATTCCCTCCGGTTTAACGCAGGACAGGATCCTCAGAGCGTTTGAAGTAGTACCGGGCAACAAAAAAATTGTGCATCACGCTGTGATTACGGCCGACACCACCGGTAACTATGCGAGCGATCTTTCAGGGTCGTGT
>JACDDR010000034.1:0-4974 GCA_013816895.1 Bacteroidota bacterium | reverse complement strand
GGGAACCTTGCCATCGGCACTTACGCGCCCGGTTCCAAGGCAACGATCTTTCCAGGCCAGGGAGCGCTGAAAGCCGGTATGTACATTAAGGCTGGCTCAAAAATTATTATTCAGCTGCATTATCCTGCCGGCAGTGGCGGACAGGTAGACAGTACAAAGATCAGGTTGTTTTTCTATCCTATCGGAACAACAGGCGTAAGAAGGATTTACTCCAGCACACCGCTGCAGAACTGGTCAATGGTCATACAGCCAAACATGGTGGTTCCGTATTCAGCCTATTATCCAACGAGCGGAACCTTACCGGTTGCTTTATCCGCATTCGGCGTTATGCCGCATTCACATTTACTATGCAAAAGCATTATTTATTATGCCGTTAAACCAAATGTGGATACTATACCACTTGTTAAGATTAATAACTGGCAGTTTGAATGGCAGGATTATTACACCTTTAAAAAACTGGTAAAAATTCCAAACGGATACAGGCTTTACTCAAAGCATGTGTATGATAATACTTCTTCCAATCTGAATAATCCAAACAACCCGCCAATAACGGTGTATTCTAATACTGGTACAAAAGATGAGATGTTGTTTGATGGAATGATGTATCTGTATTATCAAACGGGCGATGAATTAATAGATATTGAATCGATCATTGCAAGTGATCCGTTGCTCGGAGTGAAAGAGAATAATCTTAATAGCAACAGCAGCATTGTAAACGCGATTGCTTTTCCAAATCCATTCAGTAATACCATTTCATTGCGCTATATTTTAAACCAGGCTTCTGATATACATGTTGAGATAACGGATGTGGTGGGCAGGAAAATAATAAGTAACAATCTTGGTAAACAATCGGCCGGCTCCCACGACTGGGAGTGGGACGGTAAAGATGTAAAAGGAAATAAAGTTGGAACAGGAGTTTATCTTTATAGAATAAAGGCAAATGATTTTTCATTTGAAGGAAAAATAATACGACAGGATTAAAAAAACAATAATAAGAGCCCGGTTAAAGCCGGGCTTTTTTATGGAGTAAGTTTCCTGCGACTGAATAGTCTCTTTTAAACGCTGTCAGAATAAAATCCATACTTTTAAAGTAAATTACTTTATGAAAAAATTCTTTATTGTTTGCGCCTTGTTTGCTTTATCAGGATTTACGAATGTTACGCTTGAAAAGGCAGCCTATACACTCTTTGATACAAAAGGAAATAAAACAAATTACGAGCAGTTATTAGCAGAAGCTAAAAAAGCGGATGTTATTTTATTCGGAGAGTTGCACGATAATCCGGTATGTCACTGGCTTCAGCTCGAATTGACGCAAGATTTGTATGCCGATAAAAAGGGCAACCTTGTTTTAGGCGCAGAAATGTTTGAAGCAGATGATCAGGTGACGATAAATGAATATCTGGCCGGAATGGTTTCTGAAAAAACATTTAAAGATGAAGTAAAACTCTGGAACAATTTTGCAACGGATTACAAGCCTTTACTCGACCTTGCAAAAACAAACAAATTAAAATTCATTGCAACCAATATTCCGCGGAGATATGCCAATATGGTGTATTCGCGCGGAGAAGCTGCACTTGACAGTATCGATCCTCAGGCAAAAAAATGGATTGCGCCATTTCCCATAAAATACGATGCCAATTTAAAGTGCTACAAGGAAATTTTTGAAAATGCAGGAGGTCATGGTGGCCAGAATCTTCCAAAATCGCAGGCTTACAAGGACGCCACAATGGCCTATTTTATACATAAGAACTGGACCAAAGGGAAGGTGTTTTTACATTACAACGGGGCTTATCACAGTAACAATCACCAGGCCATTGAGTGGTATTTAAAACAGCAAAATCAAAATATTAAAGTGATGGTTATATCTTCCACCGAGCAAAAAGATAATGTCACATTAAATGAGGAAGCCTTTGACAGCGGGGATTTTATTATTTGCACACCCGCGTCTCTTACAAAAACTTACAAGTAAAGTAGGCCCATCACTTTCCCGCTGAACCAAATTTAGCCCCATTTCCATAAAGATTAAACAGGTATGTTTTTTTCATAAAAAATAGAAATCTATTAAATATGAAAAAACTTATACTCTTTTCCCTGCTTTCGGGCGCAGTGGCGATAGAAGCGCAAAATGCCGGCTCGGCGTTATCATCGTATACAGACATTATGCCTGATACTTTGTTAAATTACGTTTTAGCCCCTTATACCAACGAAACTTACTCCGTGAATATTTTTCCGGCGGATGCAATGAATGATATCGAACTCACGGCACATGGTGCGGCAAGTTCAGGAGGGTCATCTGCTTATATCAAAGTTACTTCCATTAATCCGAACGTAGCTATTGCCTTCGGAAGATGGGATTCGGTTTTTACAATTTCAAGTTCAACATGGAATGTAACAAAAGTTGCAAAACCACTTGCACTGGGTGCCCCAATTAATGGTGCAGGAACAGTATGGGACAACACTGTGCTTTATCTTACTGATCAGTCTGGTTCAGGCGGAGGAAACAAAAATGTGACCGATTGGGTTGGGGGAGATAAGTATCTGGGCTTAAAATACCAGAATGGTTCGAACATAACTTATGGCTGGCTGAGGGTAAGATGTAAATCAAAAGACTCTTGTTACGTAAAAGATTTTTCTTCTGGTGCGGCCAGCACAGGAATAAAAGAGCAGGTGAAATCAGAGCAGCTGATTTATCCAAACCCAGTAAACAATGTGTTGTATATAAAAGACATTGACGTCACCGCTCTCGATCTTAACAGTATCAGAATGATTGACCTCTTGGGTAATGAAGTGTCTGTGGTGTCGGAGATCCGCGGTAATCAGGTGACAATTAACTTGGCTGAAACTTTGCCGGGATGTTACATTATACAATATTCTTTAAGTGGAAAAATGTACGTTAAGAAAATCATCAGAAATTAAGTCCTGTGGTAAATTTGGAAGGGGAAATTGTTAATCAATTTCCCTTTTTTTTGGCTATTATTCTGATACGGGCAGATCGGTATCAATTTCCTGCTTACGTTCGCTCCAGTTAATTTTAACGGCAAGTCCGCCTTTAACACGATACGGACCGGTACTATCAATGCCTACACCGTATAAATAATATTTACCCGCTCTTAATCCCCGGCAATGGATATGGTCTTCGCCTTCTTCGCCAACAAAATAAGTATCAAATTTATCAGGAGTGGTTCCCGGAAGATCTTTCGCCTTAAACTTAATGAAAATCGTATCCGGATAGCTTTTATGGTTTTTAATGATGTTACCATGATGTTTCATGAAGACAACGAGGGTTGCTTCGCCGCCAAGCCCGTTCCTTTTACATGAGCCGCAGAGGATGAGAGCGCCGGCGATTAAAAGTAAAGTGATTTTATTTTTCATGTTTGCTGATACTAAAGTTAATTAAAAAATTCTGAATATCTCTCTTTAGAAGATCACTTGGCGCCTGGGGCCCGGTATAAGAATCTTATTTTTCAGGGATGTACAAAGAACTTTCGTATAACAATTTGCTGGACGTGGATGCTGGAGTTGCTTTTAAAACAGAGTTCTTTTGGATCTTGTATGCCGGCTTCACCAAAATGTTATCTTTAGGGAAAACTACGGAGGCAAATCCTTTATTTGTATCTAAATCGAAATTAATATTCGCGCTAAATCAATTTAGACATTGTTATTTTCTTACAGGGCAGTAGTACTTTAGAGAGGATTTTAATTATCTTTAAAAAAAAATATTCATGAACAGATTTCTATTTTTAGCTCTGACCTCCCTCTTTTTAATTAACACGGCTTATGCGCAAAGCAATCAGAACCCTTACGCCGACTTTTTTCAGAAAGCGTACGAGGAAAATCCGCGCGTTCCCAAAGGAATATTGGAGGCGATAGCGTTTTCGAACACAAGGATGCAGCACATAACACATGGTCCTCAGGACCCGGAAAGTTGTATAGAAATTCCAAAGGCTTATGGTGTAATGGGTTTAACGCTTGATGGAAAAAATTATTTCAGAAATAACCTCAAACTCGTATCCCAATTCTCAGGTATTGATGAGATGACGATTATTTCCGATCCTGAAAAAAACATCATGGCTTATGCTAAGGCCTACACTTCCGTTTTAGATCTTATGAACATTAAAGGCAATGATCCTTCGCAGCATGTTCAGGCTTTAGTGGCTTTAAGCGAGTTGCCGTTTGATGGCGATCTTCAGAATGATTATGCGCTGAACACACAAATGTATTCTGTATTCAGTTTTTTAAACAATAAGGAGTATAGTGCAGCTTATGATTTTCCGGAATACAACCTGGATCTTTCATTAATTTTCGGCGAAGCTAATTATAAGGTTTTGAGTTCGCCTACAGTTATCATTACCAAATCATCCATTAAAAATACAAAAGGCGAGAGTTATCAAAAAAGTTCATCGTCTTCACAAATCTTCAGCACCAACTACGGCCCGGCTATATGGAACCCGACGTCCTGTAATTACAGTTCAAGAAACGGAACTGCTGTTTCCGCTGTAACCATTCATACTGTACAAGGGAACTATGCGGGTTGTATCTCGTGGTTCAAGAACTGTAGCGCTCAGGTTTCCGCGCATTATGTAGTGCGCTCTTCTGACGGGCAGATTACACAAATGGTGCTTGAAAGCAACAAGGCGTGGCACGTAGGTAATCATAATCCATACACTATAGGGATAGAACATGAAGGATATATTAATAACGCGGCCTGGTATACCAATGCCATGTATGGTAGTTCGGCCAACCTGGTAAAAGATATTTGCCTGTCCGGATATGGAATCGCCCCAACCACTTGCTATAACGGCCCATCATGTAATGGCGGAAGCAGCAGTTGTCTTATTTCAACATCTTACAGAATAAAAGGACATCAGCAGTATTCAAATCAGGCACACACCGATCCGGGTATTAACTGGAACTGGCCTTTGTATTACTGCCTTATAAACAATTGCGGGCCAGGCCCTGTTGCCACGCCTCCGC
>JACDDR010000033.1 GCA_013816895.1 Bacteroidota bacterium | reverse complement strand
ATCTTTACACCGATGGCTTTGCAGACCAGTTTGGCGGACCCTCTGGAAAAAAACTGAAACGAAAAAGACTGAATGAAATGCTTAAAGAAAATGCAACATTACCATTAAACGATCAAAAAGATAAGCTGCATACCACTTTAATAAACTGGAAAGGTAATCTGGAGCAGGTTGACGACGTTTGTGTTATTGGCGTTAAACTTTGAGCGGTATCATTCATATGCCTACCATTGATTGAAGACTTTGTGGCGGCGGCGGTATCTGCGTGATATTTTTGAACCACATAGGGCACATAGAAATTTTCAACGCCGAGGAACAAGAGGATACAAAGGGCACAGAGATCATTAAACCTACGTTAAATGTCAGTTCGAGTAGCTTTGTAGCGAGCGAAAAGCGTATCGAGAAATGATTAGTTTGCACTTCTCGATACGGCGAATACGGGTGACACTCGTCTATTCGCCTACTCGAAGTGACAGTAGAATGTCAGTTCGAGTAGCTTTGCAGCGGAGCGGAAAAGCGTATCGAGAACTGATTGGATTACAATTCTCGATACGGTTACATAGAAGTTTTTAACCACAGCCCCTTCTCGATACGATCCTCCTGGGGTCGGATCTACTCGAAGTGACATAACGATAAGGTGTTCAGCGAAATCGGCGGTATCTGCGAGCAACACGGCTCTAGATCCCTCCTACCGTCGGGATGACA
Source organism: Bacteroidota bacterium (assembly GCA_013816895.1). Classification (GTDB taxonomy): domain Bacteria; phylum Bacteroidota; class Bacteroidia; order B-17B0; family Aurantibacillaceae; genus Aurantibacillus. The sequence continues at coordinate 37,836 of JACDDR010000033.1, read as the reverse complement.
TCAATGGCAAATCAATTAATCGACTTCCCTAAAAAGTCAACCATAATCAATTCTTCAAGGGTATAACGTTTGCCGTTTATAAACGCAACGATCCATGCGTCTTTTTGTCCTTTTGCGATTGCTTTTTGACGTTGAACTTCTGCTTCCTTTAAGGTTTTAAATTGCAGTTGTGTAAAGCGCGTAATGCCGTCAGGATAATCAACCACTTCCGGTTTACCGTATTGTGAAAGATGATTGTATTTATAATTCTGAGGCTTGCGGTAAGCTGCGATCTGTACCTTAAATATTAAACCCTCGGCGCAATAATCGCCCGCCATTTTTAGAAGCATCGTGTAATATTGAATGTCGTTCAGCGATTTTCCTTTTAATGGTGCGAAATCAGGCAGGCTTGAGCCTCCGCACGGAACGGCTGCCACAGTCGGCGTTTCCACTACGGTGTTGGTGGGAACAACAGTATTGGTAACGGTAGTAGTAGGAGATTTGCCGGCGCTGTATAAATAAAAGTCTTTATTGGTTTCCATGTATTTATCCAAACCTTCAATATCCAGATCTTCTTCGATGGGGTCATATCCTTCCGCTATCACCTTGATTCTGTAAATAGAGCCGGGGCTGAGTGCCATCAAATATTTGCCCGATGTTTTATTGGTATAAAAAGGGCCAATGTTTTCCTTCTGCACAATTTTAACCACTTCAATTTTTGCTTCAACAGGTTTATCATCGCCGTAAACAACACCTTTCAAAAGAGCAATTACAGGCTTATCTCCCAGTATGCCCGGTGTAACTATATAGATATCCTGTTTTCCGCTTCCACCCGAGCCGGCCCTGTCGCTGCTAAAAAATCCTTTATCACCACGGGAATTAATAACATAATATCGGTCATCTTCGGTTGTGTTTAAGGGTAAGCCCATGCTCTTAGGTGTTACCCACTCGTTATCCCTTTTCACAGAGAACATAATATCGTACCCGCCAATACTCTGGTGACCTTTTGAACTGAAAAATAAAGTAATACCATCCGGATGTATAAACGGTGCATCGTCATCATAAGGAGTATTAACTTTTGGCCCAAGGTTTTTTGCAGGCCCCCAGTCACCGTCAACTTTTTCACTAAGCCAGATATCCCTTCCACCTAGGCCGCCCGGACGTTCACTGGCAAAGTACAGATAACGTCCATCCGCTGATATCGAGCAGGAACCTTCCCATGAATCTGTATTTACATTTTTATTCAAGGGTTCTGGTATTGAGAATTCATTCCCGGTTAATTTGCTCACCATAATGTCTCCTGCATTTTTATCGGTACTTAAAAAAGTAAACAGAATCTGGCCGTCCGGCGACAAAGCAATGGAAGCATCATTACCTTTTGTATTAATGTTTCCGATACTTTGTGGAACACTCCATGTTGAGTCCGCAGTTCGTCTCGAAATATAAACGTCCTCGTGATATTCGCCCTCCACATTATCGGGTTTAAGTTCTGTATTTAATTTGCCTCCCATGCTCTTCTTCCCGCGGTAGGTAAATACGATTATAGATTCATCAGTGGTAATAGCGGGAACATATTCATCTTCTTCAGTATTAATGGGAGATCCAATGTTTTTAATATCAGCGATCACTTTGGTGTCTATAAGGAGTTTTCCATTCTGACAATTACTTAATACCACCTCCGCGTCTGCCACCATTTCTTTTTCATCTTTGTTCTTGGCATTTTTTCTGGCGTCGATATAAGTTTCAAGAAGAGGGATAGCATCGTCAAATTTATAATTTACGTGATAGGCTTTGCCCAGGTAATAGTTTACCTCCGGGCCATTAATCTGTTTCTTAATTTCTGTGAAGATTTCAATAGCTCTTGCTTTTTTATCGGGATTATATAAACTCGCCAGTCCCAGTTTAAATTTATAGTCAAATTCCTTTGGGTATTTGGCATTCAGCTTGTCAAACAAGGTATATGCAGTCGCGTAGTCCTTATCATTTAAAGCGGCATAGGCCTGCTCCTCCTGTTCTGATTTGGTTTGCGCCTCTGCAGAAAAATTACAGAGAAACAAAAAAAGGATGACCTTTAGAAATATACTTTTTTTCATAGCTTTATTTTTTTACCCCATTTTTTAAGAGCAGGCAAAACACCTTTTACCCCATGTAAAAAAATGGCATAATAATACCTTATAAAATTTGCAATAAAAGTTCCGGTATTTATGGGGGTAGGTTAAAACTTATTAAAAGCGTGTTCTTAATAAGTCAGGGTTCCCTGTGGATCCCTACCAGCTGCACTTGCAGGGCGGACTGAAATATATTTTGGTGTGAGGAAGCATTCCCTGGATGATATCCTGATTATTCTGGGGAATTAAAATATTTCGTAAATCGAGCAACTTCAACCGGGTTAACTTATTCATTGTTTCCGGAAAATATTCAAGCTCGTTACTCCACATATCAGCTATTTCAAGATTTTCAAGGTCTCCAAAACTGTAAGGCAGGCGCTCCACATCGTTCTGGTTAATATTGATGTACTTTAGATTTTTTAATTTCCCGATCGTGTTTGGCAAGCGCTTTAATCCTGATTTGCTGCAGATAAGATACTGAAGCGAAGAAAACAGGGCAATGCTGTCGGGCAATTCATCGATGGAGTTTTTGCTGAGATCAAGGTACTGCAGATTTTTGAACGCATAGATCTGCTTCGGAAACTCTTTGTACTTTTTTTTCCTTAACGATAATTTCACCACACGCTCAGGATTTTTCAACGCTTCGTCCAGATCGGTGAATTCTTCGTAGGTGGACAAGGTAAGCGAATCAAGCAATTGTGATTGTGATGCTGCGAACAACGTAACAAACATAAACACGGATATTAAAAAGAATGCTTTCATAATTAACTTATTGTTTTTCTACCGGACAGGTTGTTTGTTTTATTTCTTCGATTAAAACCATGCACTTTTTTTTATCTTCATGAAGCTCACTCACCAGTTCTTCAAGGGTGTTAAACTTTTGTTCGTCCCTGATGTATTTCAGGAAATTAATCCGCACGTTTTTATCATAAATATTTTCTGAAAAATCAAAAATATGAACTTCCATTTTCACGTTCTGATCGTTGTCAGTTGTAGGATTATAGCCGATATTCATCATGCCGTAAAAGGTTTTTGCTTCTACCATCACTTCCACAAAGTACACTCCGATTTTTGGAATTAATTTATCGGCGCTTTCAATTTTCAAATTAGCTGTTGCATAACCAATTTCCCTGCCCAATTTTTTTCCATGAACCACAACGGCATTTAAAAAAAACCGGTGTCCGAGGTAATTATTAGCCAGTTCAATATTCCCGTTATCGATGGCATGTCTTATTTTACTGCTACTGATAGAAATATTATCAATGTCAAGCGCGTCAATTTCTTCTACTTCGTAATTAAAGGTTTTAGCGTAACTTTTCAAAACCTTAATATCTCCTCCCCTGTCCTTTCCAAACCGGTGATCGTAACCAATGACAAGATATTTTACCTTGAGGCTTTTTAATAAAATATGTTCGATGTATTCGCGCGATTCGATGTTTGAAAACTCTTTGTCAAAAGGGTAAACTACGGCCACATCCACCCCATAATTTTCGAGGAGCAAAAGTTTTTCGTCTATAAGGGTGAGTAATTTAAGATCGGTCTGATGCGGAAATAATATTTTCCGGGGATGAGGCTCAAAAGTAAGAACAACGGTATTTAAACCGTGTTTCTTTTTTAATTGCTGAAGTCTGCTCAGTATTTTCTGATGCCCGAGGTGAACCCCGTCGAAAGTACCAATGGTAAGTATGGTAGGTTTCTCTATCCTGAAATGACGGGTGTTTCTAATAATAAGCACCCTATAAAAGTACGGGTTTTTAAAGATGAAATTTTAAAAAAATGAGCTTTTGAACATTGCTGTTGTTTTTCGACTGATTAATGTCCGGATAATGAGGATCTATTTTGTTAAAAAGCCCTTAATAATTCTCCGGTTTTTTTTTATGTTTTATGATTAAAACGTTACCTTTGCACCCGAATTAAACTATTTAAATCCCATGTCTAAACAAATTGGCAAAATTGCACAGGTTATCGGTCCGGTAATCGACGTTCGCTTTGATCTTGAAGGCGGTAAATTACCTAATATATTGGATGCCCTGGAAATCGTTCGCGGCGGACAAAAAGTTATTTTAGAAGTTCAGCAGCACATTGGTGAGGACACTGTTCGTACCATTGCGATGGACAGTACTGACGGTGTATACCGCGGTATGGAAGTAGTTGCAACAGGCAGTGCTATTACCATGCCAACCGGTGAAAAAATCAAAGGCCGTTTGTTTAACGTGGTTGGAGAAGCTATTGACGGTATTAATGTAGTGGATAATACCGGTGGGTATTCTATTCACCGTCAGCCGCCAAAATTCGAAGATCTTTCAACTGCTACAGAAGTATTGTTTACAGGAATTAAAGTTATTGACCTTATTGAGCCTTATGCAAAAGGTGGTAAAATTGGTTTATTTGGTGGTGCCGGTGTAGGTAAAACCGTATTGATCCAGGAATTGATTAATAACATCGCAAAAGGTCACTCCGGTTATTCGGTATTTGCGGGTGTAGGCGAACGTTCACGTGAAGGTAATGACCTGTTACGTGAGATGATCGAATCTGGAATTGTGAAATACGGTGATGCTTTCAAACACTCGATGGAAGAAGGCGGATGGGATCTGAGCAAAGTGGATGTGAACGAATTGAAAAATTCACAGGCATCTTTTGTGTTTGGTCAGATGAACGAGCCTCCGGGAGCCCGTGCACGTGTGGCTCTATCAGGATTAACACTGGCTGAATATTTCCGCGATGGAGAAGGTTCTGGACAAGGAAAAGACATTTTATTTTTTATTGATAATATCTTCCGTTTTACACAGGCGGGTTCTGAGGTATCTGCATTATTAGGACGTATGCCTTCTGCCGTAGGTTATCAGCCAACGCTGGCAACTGAGATGGGTGTGATGCAGGAACGTATTACTTCTACAAAAAGTGGTTCGATTACCTCGGTTCAGGCGGTTTATGTACCTGCCGATGACTTAACCGATCCGGCTCCTGCTACAACCTTTGCCCACCTGGATGCAACAACCGTATTAAGCCGTAAGATCGCCGAATTGGGTATTTATCCTGCGGTTGATCCATTGGATTCTACATCACGTATCTTATCTGCTTTTGTATTGGGTGATGCTCATTACGATTGCGCACAGCGTGTAAAAGGAATTTTACAGCGTTACAAAGAATTACAGGATATTATTGCCATTTTGGGTATGGATGAGTTAAGCGAAGAAGATAAACTCGTTGTACACCGCGCGCGTCGTGTTCAGCGTTTCCTTTCACAGCCATTCCACGTTGCCGAGCAGTTTACCGGTTTAAAAGGTGTGTTTGTAGGCATTGAAGATACTATCAAAGGCTTTAACATGATCTTAGACGGTAAAGTGGATGAATATCCTGAAGCAGCTTTTAACCTTGTTGGAACGATTGAAGAAGCAATGGAAAAAGGGAAGAAGATTTTAGCCGAATCGAAATAAGTTATCTGTTAACTGTTAATGGTTGGGTTAACCGTTAACGATTAACCAATAACAATCAACTTAAAAAAAAGAATGAAACTAGAAATAATAACACCCGATAAAAAGTTATTCGAAGGATCGGTAAAATCCGCAGTATTTCCTGGCAGCGAAGGAAGCTTTGGTGTTTTAAACAACCATGCCGCTATGATTGCCACGCTTAAAGCCGGTAAAGTAGAACTGGTTGAAGAGAACAACAACAAACTTGAATTCGTTATTAAAGGCGGCGTTGTTGAAGTACTGAAGAACAACGTAATTGTTTTGGCAGAGTAATGTTAGCTTTTTATTAAAGATCTAAAGCGGGCTCAAGGGTCCGCTTTTTTATTTTTATCATTTATGTAGCGCGGCCTTAAATTCCAGCAATAATCAACTGCCGAGATGCCGTTAACATGCGGCTTCTTATTTATTTGTATTTTTATCGTTACTGGAAAAGCAATCAAACATATCCTCCCGAATTTTAAAACTGTCGCTCATCAACACACTGGTTTGCACGCTGTGTTTTATTCTTATTTCCCGGCTTGGCAGTTTTCATATCGACCTTTCTTATTTTATCCTGTCGATGTTCATTTGTTTCATTTCGTCCTTTGTAACGCTCTATTATTTTTATTATTTCAACATTGCCAATAACATTAATGCACTTGCGGAAAAAATAAGAAAGCGTTTTCTAAGCAAAGAGATTCCGCAAAAACACAACCAGCTGGATGAAGTGGATAGTCTCATAGAACTGGAGCGCAGGGTAAACCTGTTAATTGAATCGCGCGAAAAAGAACTTGCGCACTTTGAAAATCTGGATAGTTATCGCAAAGAGTATCTTGGCAATGTTTCACACGAATTAAAAACCCCGGTGTTTAATATCCAGGGTTACGTAGATACACTCATAAACGGCGGGCTTGAAGACAGCAGCATTAACATGGACTATTTAAAGCGATCGGAACGCAGCATCGACAGGCTCATCAACATTATTGATGATCTTGAAACCATTACGCAACTTGAGAGCGGGGATCTGCATCTTGACCTTGAAACTTTTGACATCGCATCGCTGTGCAAAGATATTTATGGATCGCTGGAACTTAGCGCGGTTAAACGAAACATAAAACTTGACTTTGCAAGAAAGTATGATAAACCCATTTTTGTGACGGCTGATAAATTCAGGATCCGCCAAGTGCTTGTAAATCTTATCACCAACAGCATTAAGTATGGCAAAGATCATGGTACCATATTAATAACACTTTCTTATCTGAACGACGATGTTATAATTGAAGTTAAGGATGACGGCGCCGGTATTGAGCCAAAACATCTGCCAAGAGTGTTTGAACGTTTTTACAGAGTAGATAAAGGCCGCAGCCGCGAACAAGGCGGAACCGGGCTAGGCCTGGCCATTGTGAAGCATATACTTGACGCGCATCAAAAATCAATCAAGGTTGAAAGCGAAATAGGTATAGGAACTACATTTACTTTTTCGCTTACGGCGGGGGAGTAAAATTTTCTCTTAGTTTTATTTATGAATAATCCATTTTCAATATCTGTTGTTGCGACGATAGCTATTTGTCTTTTAGTCGCCTTTTTAGGCTTACCATTTGGGTATTTTTTTATAACACTCGGCATACTACCCGTGGGATTAAGCATCTTCTTACTATACGAAAGGTTTCGCAGATTAAAGCGGTATAAAAAAACAACGGGTATTGTTGTAGAATTAATAGAAAAAAAAGAAAAATTTCCTGACGAGGCCACTTCTTACAGTGTTTATTATCCCGTGGTTTCTTTTTCAACTTACGAAGGCAAAAAAATAACCGCACAATGGCAGGAAGCTATTTCTCCATCACCTCAACCAGGAGAAGAAGTGTCGATTGGTTATAATCCAGGAAATCCCGAAGATTTTACAATCATTAACCACAATTATCTCAACGAATCTATATTCGGAGGAGTTGGATTGTTGTTTATTATTATCGGGACCTGCTTCGTTATTTTTCGGGTAGGAGATTAAACCTTGTTTCAGCTTGGTCACATCTCTCTCCGACGAAAATGTCGGACGAGATGACCCAATTGTAAATCGTAAATTTCTAAATTGTCAATAAATCAAAAATCTTAAATCTAAAATCAATCCAGCTCCACCCACTTATTCTCACGAATAATATATTCAAAGCCGTTGCTCATTTTAAAAACCTCACCTTTTTCCTTTTCGTTGTAATAATTCTTCTTTTCAGTGATTGGGAGTCCGCCGTTTTCGCGGGTAAGATAATTTATAAGGGCATCCATGGTGGGAGCAATGTCCCGCAGCCACATCTCGTCTGTATCTTTAACAAATGCTGAGCTCATGATTTCAGGGTTTTAGTTCAATACTAAGTTACGAAACACTGACTTTTTAAGCGATTTTCAGCTGTTAGAACATGTTAAGGAACTGGGTGAAAACCCTTATTTCCTTAAAATTTCTAAAGAAATTAACAATTATGACTGTTTTTGCAACATTTAATTGCTAAGCCTCTCTATATTTCTTAAACTTGCAGAAAATTTTACTTATGGCAGAAATTCATATAACAGGTATTAAATATGTTGAAATCAATTCTGAAGAAGGATTAGAGTTTAAGTATAAGCCTGAAGTTCCAAAGCTTAAGCTTGTTGGAACACTTCTGAATGCGGAGAGCGAAGATGAGGAAGAAGGAGTATTATTTTTGACTCAAAAACAGCTGAACCAGGTTTTGATAGATAAAGACATTGATCTTAAAGTACTTGACGACCGCTGGTACCTTAATAAACCACTTAGCAAGGAACAGGTTAAGAAAGTAGGTTTGGTGGATGTGGATGCTGAATACCTTGGCGCTGCCGGGGAATTCAAATGCTACGAAGCCGTTAAAATCTCTGAGTAACTACCATACCGCCGGACCAAATCGTTTCGTAATCCGGGATTTAGGAAATGCTTCATAATACAACTGATCGAACCAAATCAGGATTTTAAAACTGTAGGTAGGCGACCATGCCAATACTTTATAATCCGACCCTGGTCCGTCAAAATCACGTCTTATCTTATGTGTATTTTTGGCTGAAAACCGGTAGGCTACATCGGCTCCGAGACCAAACCATCTGAACACTTTAAACTGGGCTGTTATTCCGGGTTCGTAAAGCGCTAAAAAGTATTTGTGATCATTGCCCCAAAAATTATAAAATTTACTTTTCTGAAACCATAAAGTTCCAACTCCTGCCTGAATGGGAACACTCAACTGCCAGCGCTTTGTTTTATAAAATACAAAATCCACATAAAAACACAGGTAGCCGAATTTGAGGTGACGTAGTAGTGTATCTTTTTTTCCAGTGTAACTAATCGGATAAAACGTAGATGTATAATCTGATTTCAGCCAGCTGATGCCCCCTCCTATCCTGAGCTTTCTTTGAAAAGCCACGCCTAATCGCACCCCTGTAACACTTACGATCTGGTTATTGATAAAACTGTACCGCGATTCGAGCCGCGCATCGATGCTTGATTTGTGCGTGAATACTTCGTGCAGCGAATCCATGTATTGCGAACGAAGCGAGCCGATCCAGATAAAAAAAAAGAATATGGAAATGAGTTTTCTCACCTGCCGTAAAATTAAGTGTATAACTCCTTACTATGTTGTTAAATTGAGAATTGTTTCAACAGCAATCATATAGTAATTTTAAAAAAATGCTGGATACCCCTATCGAATATTTAAAAGGCGTTGGTCCCCCAAGGGCCGAAGTGTTGAAAAAAGATCTGGGTATTTTCACGTATCGCGATCTGCTTACGTATTATCCTTTCCGGTATGTAGATCGCACAAAATTTTATACCATCAGGGATATTACAGAAGAATTGCCCTTTATTCAGCTTTGCGGTTATATCGACCGGCTTGAGATAACCGGCCAGAAGCAAGGAAAACGCCTGGTTGTAATTTTTAAAGATAAAACCGGAACCCTTGAACTGGTATGGTTTAAAGGCTATAACTGGATGGCCGATAAATTAAAAACGGGAGTGGAATACGTTGTATTCGGGAAACCCACTTTTTTTAAAGGACGCGTGAACATTGCGCATCCTGAAATAGAACCGGTAACAGAAACATTTTTAGCGCAGCAATCCGCTTTTCAATCCGTTTATAATTCTACCGAAAAATTAAAACTTCGCGGTCTCGACAGTGAGGGCATTCGCAGGCTCCAGCGTGCTCTGGCCCAACAGCTTCAACCTCAGCATATCGATGAAAATCTAAGTGTTGAAATTATCAATGATCATCAGTTAATATCGCGCCTTGAAGCCTTTAAACAAATACACTTTCCGGAGAATGCCGCACAATTAAAAAAAGCAGAAACCCGTTTAAAGTTTGAAGAATTATTTTACGTGCAGTTACGATTATTAAAATTAAATAAAGTAAGGGCGCACACCATTAAAGGATTTGTGTTTCCGAAAGTAGGACAGGCCTTTAACGATTTTTTTACCAACTATCTTCCTTTTGAACTTACCAATGCACAAAAGCGTGTATTGAAAGAAATACGTGTGGATATGGGTAGCGGCCGCCAAATGAACAGGCTGGTGCAGGGAGATGTGGGCAGCGGCAAAACACTTGTTGCCTTAATGAGCATGCTTCTCGCGATTGATAACGGTTTCCAGAGTTGTCTGATGGCGCCTACCGAAATCCTTGCACAACAACACTTCCAAACGTTTAAGAATCTTCTTGAACCCGTACAAATAAAAACCGAATTGCTCACAGGTTCAACCTCAACAAAAGAACGCAGGCGTATTCATGCCTCTTTATTGAATGGAGAAACACACATACTCATAGGCACTCACGCGCTCATCGAAAAAATTGTACAGTTTAAAAACATCGGGCTTGTTGTTATTGATGAACAACATCGTTTCGGAGTTGAACAGCGCGCGAAAATGCATGATAAGAATACTTCTCCACCACACATGCTTATTATGACGGCTACCCCTATTCCACGCACGCTTGCGATGACACTTTACGGTGACCTTGATACCAGTTTGATTGATGAAATGCCGCCGGGCCGCAAACCCATTAAGACCCTGCATTTTATGGAAACCCAGCGTTTAAGGGTGTTCGGCTTTTTAAAAGAAGAGATCGCCCTCGGAAGACAGATCTATATTGTGTATCCTTTAATTAAAGAAAGTGAAAAACTGGATTATCGCAATTTACAGGAAGGCTATGATAACTTAATTCATGAATTCCCTCCGCCGCAATACCAGGTAAGCATTGTGCATGGCCAGCTAACGAACACGCAAAAAGAATTTGAAATGCAGCGTTTTATTAAAAACGAAACGCAGCTAATGGTTGCTACCACCGTAATTGAAGTTGGTGTGAATATTCCCAATGCAAGTGTAATGGTGATTGAAAGTGCTGAGCGTTTTGGTTTATCGCAGCTTCATCAATTACGCGGAAGAGTTGGACGTGGCGCAGAACAGAGCTACTGCATTCTTATGACCGGTTATAAATTAGGCGCCGACAGCAGATTGCGAATGGAAACGATGGTACGTACCAATGATGGTTTTGAAATAAGTGAGGTAGATCTTAAATTACGCGGGCCGGGAGATATAGAAGGAACGCAGCAAAGCGGGGTTCTGGATCTAAAGCTGGCAAACCTTGCGCTGGACGGACACATTCTTCAGCTCGCGCGACAATCGGCCCAGACATTGCTGGATGAAGATCCTTTATTACAAATGGATAAAAATTCGGTGTACGTTAGTCACTTAATTTCGCAACAAAAAAACAGGCCCGACTGGAGTAAGATTGGTTAGAAGTTAGAAGTTAGAAGTTAAAATCAAAAATCTTAAATCAGAATGTCGCTTCCCAAAAACAATTTTTACGCTGTTATTTTTTCAAGCACTAAAAATGATACTCTTGAAGGATATGCGGAAATGGATGAAATAACCATGAACCTGGCGAAGGAACAGCCAGGCTATTTGGGTTACGAAAGTGTGAATCACGAAAATAAAGGAATTTTTATCAGCTACTGGGAAAGCATGGATGCCATTGAAAACTGGCGAAAGAACGCCACGCACCAAATGGCCAAATCCAATGCCAAAAACTGGTACAAGCGTTATCTGTCGCAAATATGTTTAGTGGAGAGCAGTCATTTATTTGAGAAAGAATAATCACTTTTTTACGCTGAATAGTATATCTTTTTCATGATTATTTCAAATGTACAAGCATTTGAATATCCGCGAAGACGCGGGTAAATTGAAGTATGAATTCTTTTTGTGCCTGTTGTTTTCAGGTCACTAAAAGATTGAAGCGCGCAAGGTATGTACGGGCGGGAAAAGTCCAGCTTTCACCTTCTGGTCTTAAAGGGCGAAAGGGTGCCTCCAATAAGTTTATTTTAATACTATAAAACAAAAAACCCGGAAGCGATATGCAACCGGGTTTCTTTAATTTAGGTTATTACTATTTTTTAGCGGCCGGAGTAGTTGCAGCAGCCTTTGCTGGAGCAGCAGTAGTAGCAGTAGTCGCTTTAGGGGCAACTTCTTCAACCACGGCAGCACGTGTTGTTTGAACACTGATAATTGAAATATTTTCCGGATGCAGGATTGTTAAACCGTCAATATGAATATCGCCTGCAGAAATTGATTTACCGATCGTTAATTTATCAACGTTCAGATCAAGGCTCTCTGGTAATTTAGAAACAAGGCCTCTAACTTTAACCTTACGTAACCTGATACTCATTTTACCACCGTCTTTAACACCTTGTGCCTGGCCAATAGCTTTAACGGGCAAATGCACAGTAACCGGCTTATCTTCAGATACCGCTAAAAAGTCAGCGTGGATCAATTTATCATTGATCTTGTGGTATTGAGCTTCCTGTAAAATAGTTTTGTATTTTTTACCGTTAATATCCACTTCCACTAAATTTGTTTCAGGAGTGAAAATGATACTTTTAAAATGACGCTCATCAGCGCTGAAGTGAATTTGTTCACCCGCTCCATAAATTACACATGGTACACGTCCGCTGTTGCGCAGCATAGTTGCATCCGTTTTCCCTACGCTCGCTCTTGGCGAACCGCTCAAAGATACTGTTTTCATTGTTTTATATTTTTTATTTTGAGTGTGTCAAACTGCCCGTTTCAGTTCTTCGCACCCGGTTATTTATTTACGGGTTATTGAATAAAATTACCGCTGATAGATTCGTATTTGTGGACGCTGTTGATCACTTTAGCGAAAAGGGGCGCCACGCTTAACACTTTAATTTTAGGACTTTCCTGGGTTAAGGGAATTGTATCAGTAACTATTAATTCTGTTAATTGTGATTTTTCGATATTCTCGTAAGCCTTGCCCGAAAGAACCGGATGCGTACAAATAGCGCGAACGCTCAATGCACCTCTGTCCATCATCATTCCTGCAGCTTTGCAAAGTGTTCCGCCTGTATCTACAAGATCATCAACCAATACTATATTTCTTCCCTCAATATCTCCGATCGCAGTCATGCTATCAACTTCATTAGCCCTCACACGTTGTTTGTAGCAGATCACCATTTCGGCTTTTAAATACTTTGCGTATGAATTAGCACGCTTGCTGCCTCCCATGTCAGGAGCAGCAATGGTAAGATTTGACAGATTTAACGATTGAATATATGGATGAAAAACGGTAGATGCGTATAAATGATCAACGGGTACGTCAAAAAACCCCTGGATCTGGTCGGCATGAAGATCCATGGTCATAACCCGGGTTGCACCGGCCGCGGCAAGCATATCGGCCACCAGTTTGGCGCCAATGGCCACGCGGGGCTTATCCTTACGATCCTGGCGGGCATATCCGAAATAGGGAATAACCGCGATGATGTGCCTGGCGCTTGCGCGTTTGGCGGCATCCAGCATTAAAAGCAATTCCATCAGGTTGTCGGCAGGAGGCATGGTACTCTGGATAATGAAGAGACTTTGTCCGCGGATACTTTCCTCGTAGGAAGCCTGCAGTTCCCCGTCGCTAAAGCGGTAGCGGGACATTTTACCAAGTTCCTGTCCGTAAGATGTAGCTATTTTTTGAGCTAATCCTTCAGAGGCAATACCAGAAAATATTTTAACCTGCGATTCCATTTTTTTAAGGACTGCAAACATACTGAATTTTGTGGTTTTGTGCAAATTATATCCCATTCAAGCTCACTTTCCTTCAGTTTAAGTAAAGTCTCATAATCTGATAAATTCATGAAAGCATGTTCTTTTGCTCGTCACGCGAAGATTTCGGGCAGAAAAATGAAAAATTCGCTCTAAATTTATTAATCAATCGCTGCAAAGTTCCCGGGTTGGTCAGACCATTCACATTACTAACTTCAATAATATAAAAATTTGTTCCTCAAAACTTTTTCATAGCAAGCTATCAACTCGTTATACGACAGCGATAACGAAATTTTTATTTAAGTTTTCTGCCCTTTTAACAGCCGTTTTTTTTAGGCCTTCCCGGTTCTTTATCTCAAACTATTTTATTGGAGGAGTCTATTTTTCCAAATAGCAAAGCCAAAAAGAATTTTATGGTTTTGCAACTGTGCAATCTTTTTCCACATTATTCTCGTATATATTCTTAATAAACTAAATTTAAAATTATGAAAATCGTAAAAACAATAGCAATAATAGTATTTGCTTCATTACTGTCAGTTAACACAGCAAGCGCTCAAAAAATGGGCAAGGAAAAAACGGTGGAAGTTGGCGGTGCGGCCATGTATCCTTCAAAAAACATCATTGAAAATGCTGTTAACTCAAAAGATCATACTACTCTTGTAGCAGCTGTGAAAGCGGCAGGATTGGTTGAAACATTACAAGGCGCGGGCCCTTTTACGGTATTTGCTCCTACCAATTCGGCTTTCGACAAATTACCAAAAGGAACTGTAGAAACGCTTGTTAAACCTGAAAACAAAACCACTCTTACAAACATTTTAACTTATCACGTGGTTTCAGGCAACGTAGATTCAAAAGCCTTATCTGACATGATTAAAAAAGGAAATGGTAAAGCAGAATTAACAACTGTAAATGGCGGGATTTTAACCGCAAGCATGAAAGGGAATAAAGTCATGTTAACTGACGCAAAAGGCGGCACTTCAATGGTTACAATTAAAGATGTGTACCAGAGCAATGGTGTTATCCATGTAATTGATACAGTTGTAATGCCTAATTAATTAAAACTACATTTAAAACCTCCGGTATGAAAATGCCGGAGGTTTTTTATTTTTATACAGTAAAGAAAAGAAAACTGTAAGTGTTCTTATTCTATCTTCTGATTCCACTATCTATATTTTTAAATTAGATAAAATGGAGCGGTTCATTAGTTTAATTGGAATTCTGAATATTATGGGGGTTATTGGCAGATAAGGCATTGCATATTTTTTTAATTAAAAAACAAAACTTAGCTTTGCACCGCAGTTTATTGCCTCGATGGCGGAATTGGTAGACGCGCTGGTCTCAAACACCAGTAACTTCACTGTTATGCCGGTTCGACCCCGGCTCGGGGTACACAATAGAAAATTCCCCCTAGTTATAGGGGGTTTTCTGTTTTATCTCTATGTTTACAGTATTTAAAACGCATTTTTTAGGTAAAAGTTACATTCCCTTTATACATTTTGACACAATTTAAAACAAAATAATTCTTATTTTTAATCCAGCAACAAAAAGGTTCGCCAATCTAACCAGTGGGTAGACTGGCGCAAGCCGAACACCATATCCCTACATCACTATATGCAACAGCAATTTTTTTCATCGGCCTGGACATTTTTTTGTTTTGCCGTTGCCTAATTTATTTTAACTTTACTATTAAATCGGAAGATCTTAAAAAAATCGTTGGCTGCTGTTAAAGCGGCCAGCGCCAGTCATCTTCCGTTATGCCCAATACTAAGACGACAATGATAAAGTATCTTCTGACAATATTAATCTTAACAACTTTGGCGACTTTTTCTTCTGGACAAAATCTTGTTCCTAATCCATCATTTGAAACTTATAGCAGTTGTCCGACAAGCATGGGGCAAATTAATTATGCTACCTCTTGGATAAACCCAACTGTTGGCGGAAGTCCAGATTATTTCAATGCCTGTTCTTCTTCCTCATATGTAAGTGTACCTTCGCAATCTTTCGGCTCATTTAGTTCTTTTCAATATGCTTATTCTGGCAATGCTTACGCAGCAATAGTTGCATACGGTTCAACTATATCAAATGAAAGAGAGTATTTACAAACCACTTTAACATCGACTCTTTCAAGTGGAAAATGCTATTATGTTAGTTTTTATGTAAATCAGGTTGATTATAGTGGACTAGCTTGCAATAATATCGGTGCGTATTTCTCGCCCAACCCAATAAATAACCCTAATCCTGCGCCATCTTATATCCTCAATTATCCCGCACAAATCAAAAAGTTTAATAACCCAATCATAAAAGACACAGCAAAATGGGTATTAGTTAGTGGCATATACCAAGCAAACGGTAATGAATTATACATTACTATAGGTAATTTTAACACGGACAATACAACAGATTCCCTCACTTATAATTTTTCTGCCCTTGACTGCATAGAATCGTATTATTATATTGACAATATAAGTGTAATTCCGGTCGACAGTATTTTTGGTGGCTTGAATGCTTTTGCTGGTAATGATACGAGTATTGTAATTGGTGACAGTGTTTTTATTGGACAAGAAATATCGAATTTAAATTGCACGTGGTATATTGGAAGTACTATAATTACAAACAGCGTTTCTGGAATATTTGTAAGTCCAACTGTAACTACGACTTACATAGTGGAACAAAATTTATGTGGAGTAATAACACATGACACAATAAATGTAAATGTTTTGCCTGTTGGTATAAATGAAAATAGTTTGACATCGAGATTTAAATTGTTTCCTAATCCTTTTACCAATGTGGCAACCTTTCAGTTTGACAATTTTACAAAACAAAACTGTACTTTAACACTTTTCGACCTGTGTGGGCAAGCTGTACGAACAATAAAAAATATTACTGTAGACAAAGTTGAAATAGAAAGACAAAATCTCGCAAACGGTTTTTATTTTTATAAACTCTCTACCGACAAACAAATTATTGCGACAGGTAAATTGGCGATAGAATGATATAGCACTGGGCATAACAGCACCTACCAAAAATGCGGGCAGACATCAAAGCTTTTGCAAAAGTGTATAATGCGGAATTTATTTGTCGAAATCTAAATGCTTTAGACCGTCTATTTTAGCTAAATGGTGAAATAATCGGTTCGAGTCTGACCTTATTGCGTGTACTAATGAAACGTTGGCAAGCCTTATAATTCGGGGCTTCCAGCGTTTTAATAAAAAGTTTTGTGACGATTTTATGACGAAATAATGAACAAGGTAGATTCAAAAAAATTACGATATATTCAAGAATGGTTACTCCAAGGACGGCTTGTAACCGATATTCTCCGGAATATTATGGAGAAGTGGGAGATATCTGAAGAGGACGGGCTTACGTATATTGCCAGCGTGAGCAAAAAAATTGAAACAGCACGTAAAATGCTGCTTGATTACCTTTCCAAGCGAATCAAAGAAAAAGAAATTACCCAGGAAGAGCTTGCTAAAAAAACAGGCTTCACTCAATCGAATATAAGCCGAATGCTGAGCGCAAAGTTTCCGCCGACACTGGACAACCTGTTAACGCTTTGCGAAGCTGCAAACTGCTATATTTTCGTAATAGACAAAGATGCGGACGATGACCTATGCGACACAATGCGTAATCGTTGGGGCAAGGTTCATAAGAATTAAACTTCCAATAGCAATTTAAAAGCTTCCAAAGTTAAGTCCCCGTTTACGTGTGGAGGGTCCGTAAAAACAATGCGAGCTCGCTTGCCTTCCAATAATGAAATTACAATATCATCTTTAAAGCTACCGCAATATAATGTGTGTTTACCTAATTGGGATCAGTTTGGTGTTAAGAACACGGGAAGTAATGGTTTTATTTTCTGTTAAGGTTTCCATTTTAATTCTTTTTGTATGGTGAAGTAATAAATGTTTTGTAGGTGGTGGACGTACTTAATGCCAATGCTCCTTCCGATCGTGGTTTTAAAAGCGAAGATGTAATCGATCTCGATAGTGGGCATAATTAGAAACTTTGGTTGGATGAGAACGAAGTCTTCTTTTTCGCATTGCCAATAATCTCCCATGTCGTGGACTTCAAAGCTGAGATTATTTTTAAGAATTTCACGGGTAAGTTTTACGGGAATTAGATCATCAACTATGTCATAATATAAATAGCTGAATGATTTTAAACCATCGTAGTTGATAATATTACCATCTCTTAAATCCTTTATGTCGATCATACTGTGAGGTGGACTATTTCAAAGGTGGGTGTATTGTGAATGTTCAAAATCATTTCCGGGGCTTGAGATTTAATTATTCTACTAACGGATTCCTGACACATTAAATTGTTCTGTTCTATGGCGCGGACAAAATATTCTTTGCCTTTGTAGCGAATGAAGCTTTTGATATAGATTTCAGCGTGCGTTAAAGTCATGGTGCAAAATTAAGTTATTATGAGTGTATTTATGCTATGATTTATAGTTTTTGCGGAGAATTATTTGTGCATACATGATAACCGCCTTTACCGTGGCAGATATCACATTGAATAAAATCTCCCGGACATACTTCGCTCCATCCCTGAGCGCCTTTAAATGGTATTGGCTCAATGGCACGGACGTTCTCATATTCGTGGCAGTATAATTTTACCAATCTTTGCTTGCCCGTTTTTGCTGAGGTTACGATCCACGGTTCGCGATATTCAACAAAGCATTTATCCTCATCTTCTTTTTTCATAGGTCGGCAATTCACAAGCCTGCCCACCGCAATCGCATGACCATCTTTTGAATAGCCCTTACTCAACTCTGAGGCCATATTAATAATCCTGCACAATTGTTTTTCCCCACTAATGTTTAAAACTGAATCGATACCGTAAGCCTTTTGAGAGGCGCATATCAGTACCAGTCCTCGGTATTTAGTATTCCATGTTCTTGTTTCAATTTTATTGAACGGGGGCAACATTAACCCGGCATACGGCTGCTTCCAGCTTAAAGCACGCATTGATTCTTCTGTGTTTCCAAAAAGGTCTTTCATTTGTTTCTTCTCATTTCTAAATTAATATTGTGATATATATCGCCCACCGTTTCCAAGTGCTGGTGATACTCTTTCGGCAGATTGCTTTCTATTTGCTTAATGAACATATCCACTTCCTTAACCGCCTGATTGAAGTGATAATTGTTCATGTATCTTAACTCTCCAATTAACAATGTGGATTGTTCGCTGAATGCTTTTGCAAGAGCTGTAAGAATAATGAGTTCTTGATTTAATTCTTTTTGTGTCAGTGGCATTTGAAATTGTTTTTACAGGTTAAACATTGAGCCAACTCATCCGGGAGCAGCTCACAAAATCTAAGCGTCTTACAGGAAGGACATTCCTGTTTCTTAACACCCTGTTTCTTATTCCGAATCGGCGACGGCTTCACTACCTGCATATCCTTTGTGTACTCATTGAATTTGTTATGGTCGTTTATTACCGGGCCTTCGTATTTTCTTATTACTTCTTTCATCATAAAAAATCATTATTGTTTTCTAAATCAGACATGATATCCGACACCTGCTCTTCGTATAAATTGTAATTCCTTACCTCCATAAATTCACCAAAGAATTTTAAAGGCACTTCACATATCTTCAAGCCCCTACCCTTCGCAATATCAAAAAGCATCAAGTTCTTTTGTTCTAAAACCTTTGCCCCGTATTCATAACCTTCCGTCCACATATCGTAATATTCCGGTCTGAATAAAAAGGCCACCATATCCGCATCCTGCTCAATAGCTCCCGATTCTCTCAAGTCTGAAAGCATGGGTCGTTTATCAGATCGCTCCTCTACCTTTCTGCTTAATTGAGATAACGCGATCACTGGTATGCCGAGTTGTTTCGCAAGGCCTTTTAATCCCCTACTTATGTGCGAAATTTCCTGCTCACGATTTCCTTTTGATTCACCCTGCATTAATTGGATATAGTCGATAACAAGCAGTTCTATTTTATAATCGTAATACATTTTTTTTGCTCGAGAAGTAAGCTGATCTAATGTGAGAGAAGGTGTTTCATCGATATAAATAGGTGCATCCACAAGCTTCAAACACTCAGCGCCTATTTTTTGAAGTTGCTCTGAATTTATTTTTTTTTGGTTGATCAAGGTTGCATTAACGTAGGATTCTGAACTTGCCAGCCTTCCTACCAATTCGATCGCTGTCATTTCCATGCTCATGATGCCAACCGGCTTGTTTAATGCCATCGCTGGGTATTTTGCAAGGTGTAAGGCAAGCGCAGTCTTTCCCATACCTGGACGAGCTGCTATAATTATCAAATTACCTTTTTGCCATCCTCCGGTTTGCTTATCTAAATTCTCAAGACCCGACATCATGCCAGTAGGCAAACCCTTTTCTATCACCTCGTTAATTTGGCTAACCATTTCATTAAATACATCGCCAACTACCTTGATGCTATTGTTGACTACGCTTGTAAGTTCGGAGGTACGTTTATTAATCTTATCAATTAGGTCGAAGCAGTCAGCGTTTTGAAATTGGCTCAATGATGTAATTTCATTTCCCAATAAAGACAGCTGTCGTAAAATATACATCTGATGAACAATACGGGTGTGATACTCTATGTTAGTGGCAGAAGCGATGCGGTTGGTTAATGTCGAGACATAATAAGCACCACCAACTTCCACAAGTCTGCCGATTTTGTTTAAATATTGTGTTACCGTTAAAATATCTACTGTTTCACCGCTTTCATATAACGCTTTTATAGCGCGATACACGAATTGGTTTTCTATTTGATAGAAGTATTCCTCTTTTAATATTGAAGCGATGTTGGGGAGGTTGTGTGGCTCAAGGAGTAATCCTCCGAGGACTGCATTCTCAATTTCTTTATCGTGTTGGTTCATAAGGGTTGGTTTCTCTTTTTGGATGGATTAGTTTTGTTTTTATCGAATATTTGACGTGACAGTCTTTTAAAGTGGTCAATAAACTTACTTTGGTTCATGTATTCGGAGCTCACCGTTTTTCTAAATTCAGGTATGTAAGTTTTCAAAGTTTCTATTGGTATCTTAAGATCGCGCGATATGGTTTCCAGATGTGTGGAGTTTGGAAGATCACCCATCCATACATCAATAATATTTGTTGTCTTTTTTTCCTTTAAAGAAGTATCATTTACATTAACAGTTACACTATCATTAACATTAACAGTTGATTCCGTTGCAACATTTTCAACGTTTGTTGAGGTTTGTTGAATTTCCGTTTTAGCTTTTTTGGACGCAGCGCTTGCTTTACCAGCATCGCTCCAGTTCTTCTTCTTCTCTTCGTATTTTCGGAGATCTCTTTTCAATTGTTGTTTTATTGGTTCAAATGCAATTTTTAAAAGGATATCGGTTGGTTCAGGATTTTTGTCATTCACATAAAGCAAAACTGTTTTTAAGAGCTGGCCGGCTACCTCATCAGGCAAGTGTTCAATGGTGAGGAGCATATCGGTGTATAACACAAAGGACTTTTTATTTTCGGCCATAGGGTGTGGGGTGGATTAAGGGTTATATATAAATGGGTGCAATTTTTAATGTTTCTAAATTCACAAAGGCGCCGTGGTAATTAATCTTTCCTTCACGAAAGAGCTTCCACAACAAACCCATCGCCAGCTGAGAAAGAGTTGAATTAATAAATAGATCTTGTTTGTCCAATGCTTCGGCTAAGGAGCAGCTGGGTCCGGATTCTTTTTCCTTTTGCTTTTTCATGGCAGGAAACTTCTCGAATACGTTGGGCAGGGTTGAAACAAACAATGATTCAATGTCAACTCCAAGCGTGGCTTTTACTTTTTTAGTAGAGGCTTTACTAATGATTCTTTCCGGTTGTTCAATACCTCCAATGCTACCTAAAATGAATTGTCCTGAATTTTGAGTGTTGCCTAAATCCATCCAATAGTAGGTGCCATAGTAAGGGTCGCCATGATTCTTTTTAAGTTTCTCCATTAAGCACTTCTCAATTTCAATTCGTGTTGCGATAGAATCAACACACGAAATAGTAATGTTCGCTCTGCGTTCCAAAATTTCCACCTTACTATTAAATAAAATTGGCATGGCTTTCCATGACGTTCCAAAGAATCTATTAAGTCGAGTGATCAGAGCCACCGCTTTATTCATACCAAGCTCGGAGGGAGAGAATAACTGCCGGCCCATGTTTGCTTCGGTGATGATGTCGTTATCAAAACAAGTCACATGAATGCCAAGGTGTCCAAGCTTTTTGAGTGCTTCATTGATACGGGCCAGTTGGGTTAATACTTGGCTCCCGTTCCCTCCGCAACCGATTACTTGAACAGTAACCGGGTGTTCCGGATTAATTAAATAAGCTGCTGTCGTGTGTGTCTTCATTTTGTAAAATCCTTTAATAGTTTCTCAACTGTTTTAAATGACGATGGCACAAGTACGTTTTCCGGAAATGGCTTTTGCGATTTCATTAAGTTCTTGAATAAGATCTGCAGGTTTGTTCCCTTGGTTACAACCTTCTCGTCAAGGAAATGACTGAAGTAAGAATTAAAAAACCTCCGTTCCCATCGAAGCATCTCTTCCTGAAGAATATTTTTGCTTTTATTTTCTCCGGTGTTCCCCATGCAAACCTTTCCATACGAATGGATGTTATGGAATGGCGCTTTAAATACTTTGGTTTTTAAAGTGGGCTTGTTTTTTCCTTTTACTGACACCACGGTTAATGTTTTATTGCTTACGCAGAAGATGAGCCCGGGCAGTAAAATAGTTCCAGTTGCGAGTTTAAGTTCCTTTTTAAAATGTAGCACTCGTTTTGATGGTGGTAAATACCAAGCAATGTTTGTGTTAAAGAAAGTTTGTTGCAAGTGTAAAATGTTATCAGGCATCAAGCCTTTTACTTCCATTGGCGTAAAACTCGAATTGCCAAGTGAAAGAGAGAGTTCTTTTAATTGCTCCTTCAGAAATGGTCGACCTTCTTGCCAAAGGAATTTATCTTCGCCTCGCAAGATGTCGTGTGTTTCCAAATAATACGTGGAGTCTTTTTTATAGACTATCACGGCTTGGATGGGATTAAATGGGTTAGTCGTTCCTTCGTTTATCATAAAATCGTTTAATATTTGAATCGTAAAATTTGAAGTAAACATCTCTTCCCATTTTCATAAAAAGGAGAAGGTTTTTAATTGGGTCGATTGGTGCCGGTTCTATGTGTTTTGATTTATTAAATTCTCCGAACACGCCTGAGTCAAACATCCCGCTATTAGAGTATACATCATTGCGCCAATCCTCTGAATTAGTAAACACGTGATCATAAAAAGACCATGGAAAGTTGAGCACATCATTGATGGTTAATGGAGGCCCATCATATTCGTTATGCTCTTCGTTCGGGAGAATATAATTCTCCAAACAGGGCGGATTGTGAAGCACTGGAATTGCTACCATTAACCAAGCTTTTATTTTTTTCTGAAGCTCACCACGAGGTGTAAAATTTTGTATCAGGTCAATCAGATCTTGCATACCATAGAGCGAATAAAAGTCTTTCATTTCCTTTAAGTACATATTGGCGATGCCTCCCTTTTTGTATTTCAAAACATCACTATACGCCAGTAAGTCTTCCTCTTCGTTATCTGTTTCTTGCAAACCTCTGTCCTCGATATAATACTCATCGTACTTGGTATATATAATCTCCATGCTGCACGTATGGGCAATGTAGTAAAGCGTGCCAACCACAATGTTATGCAAGCCTTCATGTTGAGCCTTTAAGGCAGGAAGCCACTCCAATGGCACGGCATTGTAATTATCCAAATCCCGCACACCCTTAACATATTGAAGTACCAACTCCTCTTCATTTTTTTGAACAACCCAAGAATAGCCTGTTGGTGTATGCTTTCTGATCCGTTGCACCAAGTGATCAGCGAGTTCAATAAGCGAGGGCAACTTGTCCCATACTTTTTCATCGTGGTAATTGGGAACGTTCTGTAAGCATTCGTGCATTTCAAGAATGAAACTGGTCAGCTCATCTTCAGGGAAGCTCTGCGTATCAATGAAGCAACTTTTTGCAGTCAGATTCTTATCTAAAAGACCGGAGAAAGAAGGAACGGGGAGGGAAGAACCGGAGGGTTCTCCCCCAGTTCGTCCTGAAACCCGTTCTCCAGGTAATCCTTCTTTATGTTCGACACTTTCTCGAATATCCTTCCGAGTTTGTAGTGGTCGTTTCTGTCTGATGGTTTCCGCTTTTCGCATTCTGATATTCTTTTAATTACCTGCTCAGTTGTCATCCCTTTGTGCCTAATACCGTGGTGAACTTATACACAGCCACATCCCCTTCCATATTCGGGCCATCAATGTTTGCGGTGGTTAATTCAGGATATTGTGAACTGTAATGATTGATCACTTCCTGATGCGACATATTCGGATGCGGATCTTTCAGTTCGATGTTTTCTTTTTTATTATCTTTTACGATAATGAATTTGCGCTTAGCGCCTTTAACTTGAAATGCCATAATTTTCTCCTTTAATTTTTAAGTGGTTGCTGGTTTTAAATTTGCGATTGCTTTAACCCATTTGGTGGCGTTGGCTAAGACTGCTTTTGCTTTCTCGTTGTCCGGAAATAATTCGGTTGCACTTTTATAAGAGGCTTCTGCATCTTGGTATTTACGATCGTCGAATAAACGCTTGCCTTCGGACATAAAGTGTTCGAATAATTCCTTTGGTGAAGGGCCGTCTTCTTCTTTTACAGGCTCCTCAACTTCTTCAGAAGTTACGATAGTTTCTTTTTCTGCTTCCAACTTTACTTCAAGTTCAGCTTCAGAAATAGTTTCTTCTTTAAGAGCTTCCTCAAATTTTGGACTAAGCTTTGCCTCGTCATTTTCTTCCTCCTTTGTTTCTTCTTCAGGTTGTAACGCTTCTTCTAAATCCTTTTCGTGTTGCGGATCAACTTTTGGTGCAGGATATTTACTTCCTTTTTTAACAGCGGCTTTCTTAACCGGCTTTTTCGGTTCAGGGGTTTTGATTTCCTTTTTTTCTTCTTCCTCATCTTCTTCCAATTCTTTTTTTACTTCATCGGCGTTGGATTCAAACGCTTTTTCTACGGAAAGCGGTTTATGAATTTCAGATAAGAAGTGCTCGTCAATTTCAGACGGAGTGCCGGACATCTGAATTGTTTTGCCCTCTTCCTTGAAGTTCGGGGTTACTACGATAACCAGATCTCCGGCTATTTTCTTAATGTTCATGCGCAGTTCTTGCCTGTCCTTTAGGGTCTCTGCGAGTTGTGTGAAAAATTGATTGTTCATTTTGTTTTATTTATTTGGATTAATTATTTAATTTTTTGAAAACGGAATATTCGTTAATTGCCTACCATTATTCCAAATGGAGTAAAGTCCTTTAGAGCAGGTTTGAATTTGCATGGTCTCAATCTTTCCAAAGAAGGTGATGTTACCACCTAAGTCAACTATCCACGCCGTTTCCTTATTGGGATGCGGTCGCATTGCCCGGCCAACGATTTGATAATAGAGTGAAAGGGACATTGTTGAACGTGCTATTAATACACATTCCAATTCAGGGTAATCAAAGCCAGTTGTTAATACTCCGACATTGATAAGACACTTTATAGTTCCATTCTTGAACTGAGTTAACAACCTTGCTCTTTCGGATGACTCTGTTTCACCAGTCAATACATACGCTCCAGGTATGCCCGCACTTACTTCATTCGCTTCGCTGATAAGTGAACAGAATATCAAAAGGTTTTTTCTTTTCTTTAATAACCTATTTGCATAGTCAGTAGTGATGCGAGGCATATTGATTTCCCTGTAATAATTCCTGAGACTTGCCTCTGTAAAATCAGTTCCTGATGAGTTTGTTTTAAGCATTTTGCGATCAACCACATTGAAGTTGAAGTACTCAAGCTTTGCAAGGTGTCCGGCATTAAACAATACATCATTTTGTATATAATACAGAACTTTATTAAATATTCTCGGACTGGTCCTTGTCAGAAATTTAAGCTGAGCGCCTTCAAAGCTGTTGGACAATCGGTAAGGTGTAGCGGTAAATCCTAAAACTTTGGCATTTGGAAAGCTTCGGATAAACTCATTGTACATTCCGTCCTTAGAGTTCACAAGGTGGCACTCATCAATAATGATGTTTCTTACACCGCTGAATAAATGCTTTTTCTTAATGACACTTCCTATCGTGGCAAATGTGATCTTGTCAATTAAGCATAAGGATTGTAGAATTTGCTGCTACAGAAAATGCACCTAAGATCCTGAAAATAAATATCGCATTGGGATTACCTTGTGCATTCAAAGTAAGCGTTCCGGCTAATGATGCAGCGCTACCGATATAGTACACTCCAGTATTTAATGTTTCTCCTCCACCAAATGCAGCTGCATGTGAGTTGTTAGTCACAGGAGTGATACTTAGCTGATTATAAAGACTATTCAAATCTATTTTAGCTTGTGCTGTTACAGCATTCGCATTCTCTATGGTGCCTGATACCGTGGCAGTTCCGAAACCGCTAATTACTCCGAGGTCTGACCCTAAATTAACTGAAAGGTTAGACGCACCGGTGTTAGAGACTGCTCCATTATTTGTAAAAAGCACAAAATTAATTGTACTGCCAAAGTTAGGATTGCAACAAGGCGGGGGAGGAGGAATTGCAATATTATTTAGGCAAGTAGGTATATATGCTATTGCAGGTCCATAAGCAACAGCTCCGGTTGTTGAAAGCATTCTTCCATCAAGATCGCCCCCGGCCGCCATAGAAACAGCCGCGTTATTTGCAATGAGAGTACCTTTCATTATAGTAGATGCGGCAATGGAAATAGCGCCTTCTGATACCCAAAATATATTACAGGCCCTTGCTCCGTTAATTAAAATTACTGATGAGGCTGCACCTACTGTATAAGCACCTCCAAACCTAAAAATAAACACCGCCGCGGTATCTCCTAAACCATCAAGAGTAAGATTTCCCCCTACCGACCCTGCACCGGCTACAGTATATACTCCAGTTGTTAGAGTTTCACCACCTCCATATGAAGGGGGGTGAGTAGCGGTTGCAGGAATAGACATTAATTGAGTATAACCTATAATCAAATCGGTTTTAGCCTGTGCCGTAACAGCATTAGAACTGTAAAAAGACCCGGTTACAGTTGCAGTTCCAAAACCAGATATGGCACCAATATCCGTACCTATATTGCCGGTAAGAGTTGAACTGCCGGTATTAGATACCGCCCCATTAACTGTAAATAGCACAAAACTAGACGCAGTACCTAAAGTAAAAACTTGCGCGAAAATTACTTTTGGGAAAAATAATAGTGAAATTAATATTAAACAATAAATATGTCTCATTATATCACAATTTTCTGTAATGGTAGACTATTAATCCGAACATTGCCGTAATTATGATTTTTTCAATACTATTTTTGAAAATTAAAAGGATTTATACTCGATAAATGCCTTATAATTTGGCATTTAACTACTATTTATTGATAAGCTGTAAATTTACATTTTGCAAAGAACGCCCACTCAGTTATTATTCATTTAAATAAATAAAAGACCACGAAACGTTCGCGGTCTTTTATTTAAAACATTTATCCAATCAACTAATCTATTTAATAGCGCAATTGATAGCGTAGTTACCGCCTAAGTCAGTCCCCGAAGAAGTGTTTGCATTACAACGAGTCTCAGCTCTTGTTCTTGTATCCTTGTATGTATATACTGAGTAGTTCCTGGTGGTGGTGCCACTGCCGCTGGTGTAGGTTTTTTCACAATTGCAGGTGTAATCTTTTTTACACGATACTGTAAACATGGCAACAAATAATGCTCCCGTTAATAAGATTGTATTTTTCATTTTTTTAGGTTTATAATTATTATAGGGCAAAGGTGGGCTTCTTTAAGAAGGAGAGTCTTACATCCCTTTATAAAAAACTTACATAATTATTAGTTCTTTGTTTATTTAGCATTTGGTGCTAACAAAAAAAATCAGGGCAGTGCGCTCTGATTCTATTCAACTTCGTTCAGCTATTGAAGGGCTTTATACCGTATGAGGCCGGCAAGATGACCTCTGGAACCTTTTAATTCAACATTACTTCTTTTATTACTCTGTATTTGGTCTTTTCTTTTCCGAACCACTCTCTTCTCAAAATAGTTACCGCATTACAGTTAAAAGAGGTTTGCAAATTAAATTCGTTGAGCGAAGAAGACACTTTTTCAAAATCTTTTTTAGGGATATTTCTTCCAATGGTAATGTGTGGCGTAAAGCCGGAGTGAACTCTGCCCGGGTCAAATATTCCCGAAAGGTTACTGAATATTTTTTTTACGGGCTCCGGATTTTCCACGTTAAGGATAAGGTCATTTGTATGCGGGTGATCAAACGATGCCGCCTTATTCAATTCAATGGAAAAAGAAGATTGCCCTTCTAAAGCTTTCCTGGTATTTTCAATCACAAAACCATCCTGCTCATTTTTTCTGCTCAGTACCATCAACGACAAATGCGGTACGGAAAATAAATTTTCTTCGGACAACCCTATCGTTTGGTTTAATTTCGCCTTTAAGATCCGAACGCTTTGTTTTACCTGGTATTCAGGCGAGATCAACAAAAAATATTCGTGAATTGCGGGCAACCCTGGGCTTTTTTTACTTTTCTTTTGTTTTTCAGGCGGATCAAATCCGAATAAATTTAACTGCATAAGTATTTATTTGAATCAAAATTAAACCTTCAGCCAGCCAATCCTTGCTACAAATTATAGAATTGCATTCCACTTTACTGTATTCCTTGCTTTTCAATTATAATTACGGTTATTTTATGCGAGATTAATGAAAGGAATTACCAGAACGGTTTGGGTTTTATCCCTTGTGAGCTTGTTTACTGATACGGCATCTGAAATGCTTTATCCCATCATGCCTGTTTATTTAAAAAGCATTGGCTTTTCAATTGTCTTAATTGGTGTTCTTGAAGGAATTGCTGAGGCCACCGCGGGGTTCAGTAAAGGATACTTCGGAAAACGCTCCGATCTATCCGGCAAACGTGTTCCTTTTGTTCAAATGGGTTATGCACTCAGCGCGCTTTCTAAACCCTTGATACCCTTATTTATTGCTCCTTTATGGGTGTTTTTTGCAAGAACGATGGACCGCCTGGGAAAAGGCATAAGAACAGGGGCCCGTGACGCCATATTATCAGACGAAGCAACCCCCGAAACCAAAGGAAAAATATTCGGCTTCCACAGAGCAATGGATACCACAGGGGCCGTACTCGGGCCTTTACTCGCATTATTATACTTGCATTTTTACCCCGCGAACTATAAAACACTTTTCTTTATCGCCTTTATTCCCGGACTGCTGGCATTGTTCACGTCCTTCTTATTAAAGGACAAAAAATCATCAATAAAAAAAGTACAAAAAAACACTTCCTTTTTTTCTTTTCTTTCTTACTGGAAAACCAGCCCCCCTGCTTACCGTAAATTAGCCGGCGCATTGCTTTTTTTTACGCTATTCAATAGCTCGGACGTATTTTTATTACTTAAGGCTAAAGAAGCGGGCTTGAGCGACACGAATGTAATTGGCGTGTACATTTTCTATAATCTTGTTTATGCCCTGTTCGCTTTTCCACTGGGGGTTCTGGCCGATAAACTGGGACTTAAAAAAATATTTATTGCTGGCCTCGCAATGTTTATGATAGCTTACCTGGGAATTGCATTCTGCAACACAAAACTATTATTTTATTTCTTCTTCCTTATTTACGGTGTGTATGCCGCCGCCACCGAAGGTGTTTCCAAAGCATGGATTACCAACATCAGCGACAAAAAAGACACCGCCACAGCCGTGGGCACGTATGCGAGCCTGCAAAGCATTTGCACCATGATGGCGAGTTCAATGGCTGGTTTAATCTGGTTTCATTTTAATCCCACTGCGGCTTTTTTAATTCCCGCCATTGCAAGCGGGTTTGTAATTGTTTATATGCTTTCTCTAAAAACAAAACCTGCTTCAGAATTAAAACCTGATAAAAAAGGTTGAGGAATGTAATAAAAAACCTGCCATATGAACGACAGGTTTTTTTACTTTAATGATTTTCCTAATCTTTACGGAACTCCCGCTTAAATTAGAATTGATATTTGCTGGATTTATCAGATCCCTCAAGCTTAACAAGCTTATTATATAAGCCCATAATTAATATAGGGGATGAAAGTTGCCCGATGAATTGACCGAGATTTTTAAATCCGGTTAGCCGGGTTACCGCTGATACTGCAAGACATCCTAAACCTACCCACAAGAATAAATCCGATGGAAGTTTAGCAGTTTGCTGTTCAATGGTTTTAGCAACTTTACCTTCTGAATGGTCTTGCTTACCATGTGTGGCCGTGTTAATGGCTTTTCTTACTAGCTCGTTGGTTTCCATAATATTTAATTTTTAATTTATAATTCTTTGACTCACCTGATTCATTGCAAACACGGCGCCAATTTTTATTATCACATCAACACTGTATTCTGTTCATATACAAATAAATAGGGCGAGTAGTTTGTCTGATAACTGAGCACGCGTACAATTCAAATCCTTTTGAGAACCCTGATATCATAATGATAACACAGCAAATCGGGCACAAAAAAACCGTTGCGAATTCGCAACGGTTTCTACACGATTAAGGGTGTTACCTAAGAATAAACCTTTTCGGTTTGTGCTTTTTTATCAAACCCAGGCACCCAACTTTTTAATTGAGGCACCAATTCATTAATCTTTGGAAGTACTGCTTTTTTAAAGCTTTCTACTGAATTAATGTTATATTTTCGAGCGACCGCGTACAGCGCTGCTGCACCCAAAGTCAATACCAATATTGTTTTCATAACTTATATTTTTAATTTAGATGTAGGTGAAATCTTTTTTCGGTTTGTTTAACTGCCTCCTTGATAAAAGGTTTGACCAGCTTCACCATATCTTCAAAAGACTTTATTTTAAAATAATTTGCAACCTGGCGCAGCACTGCTACTCCTATGGTCATTAAAATCAAATTTTTCATGACTTGTTTTTTAAATTAATGCATAAAATGAATATGCATTTAAAAAAACCGTTACCCGTGTAACGGTTTTATATTCTTAAGCGTGAGTTAATTCTTTGGCTTTGTTTTTAACTGCTTTTGGCAATACGTCCTCCAGAGTCGGTGGTAATACCATTTTCATCACGTCCTCAAAAGAATTAATTTTATAATATTTTGCTACCTCACGTATCAGTGCGATACCCAGGTACATCACAATTAGCTTTTTCATAATATTTAGTTTTTAAATCCAGTATAAAGTTACAACGCTTTTTTCCCTTTTATTTTCCTTTTTGTTTAGCAGGCATTCTTCATAGTTAAAAAGGCAAACGTGTTGTATATTTTTAAAAGAACTATTTGAAAAACCGGTCCGGAAATATTTTCCGGACCGGTAACCTGCTTTGGTGTTAGGCACCCACTAATCCTTTAAGTTGAGGCAATAGTTTTTTTACGCTGTCAACTGAATTAATTTTGTAAAATTTAGCGACCTGGTAAAGCGCTGCTCCACCCACGGCCAGTAATATTAGCTTTTTCATAATTTCAAAGTTTAAAGTACATTATGTACCGATTTCTGATATAAAGTTACGTTGTTTTTGAAGGGATAACCCGTACTATTTGATTAACGCCACTCCCTGATAGTTAAAGGGGCAGATACTATTCTTCAATTTCGAAAATTTAATTCTAACTATAGACTTTGGTTTTAAATAGGTATATTTGTATAACAAACTTTAGGGGTGTCACATGGTGACTGAGATAATACCCTTGGTACCTGAAGCAGGTAATTCTGCCGGAGGGAAAAGTTACAGCACATTTTCCTTGTGCCATTTCTAAAGTTGTTTTTTGTTGGAAATGGAAATAACCGTAAATAACGAACTCAAAACTATCAGCGAACCTTTGCTGGACGCACTAATAACCGATCTCCTGGGAGATAAGACCAAAGGCATTGCCATTGCTGTAAACCAAACCATCGTACCAAAAGATAAATGGCCACATACGCTCTTGAAAGAGAAAGACGCGGTATTAATAATTAAAGCCACTCAGGGAGGATAATCCCTGTGAATTGATGAATTGAAATAATGAAAAATAAAAATTTAAAATAGATTAAAATTATGAGCAAGAAAGACACATCACCAGATCAATCGGTAATTTCTCAAAAACCAATTACGGGGTCAAAAAAAGTATACGTGCAAGGCGTAATACACGACATTAAAGTTGCGATGCGCGAAATTACTTTATCCCCTACCAAACACTCAAATGGCAGGATTGAAGAAAACCATCCGGTAACAATATATGATGCCAGTGGTGCGTACACCGATGAAAATATAGACATCGACATAAAAAAGGGACTGCCGCGCCTTCGTGAAAAATGGATTTTAGAAAGAAACGATGTTGAACAGTTAAGTGATATTTCTTCTAATTATGGTCACGAAAGAAAAAACGACAAGTCACTGGATAGTCTTCGTTTTGAGCACATCAAAAATCCGCTGCGCGCAAAAAAAGGAAGTAACGTAAGCCAAATGCATTACGCAAAAAAAGGAATTATCACTCCCGAAATGGAATACATCGCCATTCGCGAAAATCAAAAATACGACACACTTAAAACACAACTGAACGGACAATACGAATTGTTATCGCAACAACATGCAGGTAACAGTTTTGGTGCGAATACGCCCAAAGGCTCGATCACCGCTGAATTCGTACGCCAGGAAGTAGCCTCCGGAAGAGCAATCATTCCAAATAATATTAACCATCCTGAAAGTGAGCCCATGATTATTGGTAGAAACTTTCTGGTGAAAATTAACGCGAATATTGGTAACAGTGCGGTTACTTCTACAATAGAAGAAGAAGTTGAAAAAGCAGTCTGGGCCTGCCGTTGGGGCGCAGATACAATAATGGATCTATCAACAGGAAAAAATATTCATGAAACCCGCGAGTGGATCTTAAGAAATTCGCCGGTGCCAATTGGAACGGTTCCTATTTATCAGGCGCTTGAAAAAGTAAATGGAAAAGCAGAAGATCTTACCTGGGAAATTTTTCGCGACACTTTGCTTGAACAAGCCGAACAGGGCGTTGATTACTTTACTATTCACGCGGGTGTATTATTACGTTACGTGCCTTTAACTGCTAAACGCATTACCGGTATTGTTTCACGTGGCGGCTCTATCATGGCCAAGTGGTGCTTATCGCATCACAAAGAAAATTTTCTTTACACGCATTTTGAAGACATCTGCGAAATTATGAAAGCGTATGACGTAGCCTTTTCTTTGGGCGATGGTTTACGTCCCGGCTGTATTGCCGACGCAAATGATGCGGCACAGTTTGGTGAACTTGAAACCCTGGGCGAACTTACAAAGATTGCATGGAAACACGATATCCAGGTGATGGTTGAAGGTCCTGGTCACGTGCCAATGCACCTGATAAAAGAAAATATGGAAAAGCAATTGCAGCATTGCGATGAAGCTCCTTTTTATACACTAGGGCCCTTAACAACTGATATCGCACCGGGTTACGATCATATTACTTCCGCCATTGGCGCGGCCATGATTGGCTGGTACGGTACCGCAATGCTTTGTTACGTTACTCCAAAAGAACATTTGGGATTGCCAAATAAGAAGGATGTGAAAGATGGCGTGATCACTTACAAACTGGCTGCCCATGCTGCCGATCTTGCGAAAGGTCATCCCGGCGCGCAATACAGAGATAACGCGTTGAGCAAAGCACGTTTCGAATTCCGATGGGAAGATCAGTTCAACTTATCACTTGATCCGGATACCGCACGTGAATATCATGATGAAACACTCCCTGCAGATGGCGCTAAAGTTGCTCACTTCTGTTCTATGTGCGGACCAAAATTCTGTTCAATGAAAATAACCCAGGAGGTTCGCGATTATGCAGAGAAAGGCATGTTTAACATGAGTGAAGAATTTAAAAGCCAGGGCTCCGAAATTTATAAATAATGACCAACCTTATTGTTATAAGCAGCGAAACCTCAATAAAGGATGAAACAGCCGTCGTAAACGACTTGTTTCATGCGGGTTTGCGCTTGTTTCATTTAAGGAAGCCGGGATTTTCATTCGGCGATCAATGCCATTATTTAAATCTGATTGAAGAAAAGTTTCGTGATAAAATTTCGGTGCATCAAAATTATGAAACGGTGAATGAGTTCGGATTAATGTATTTTCACGTAAAAGAAAAAGACCGCCAATTAATTGCTCATAAAGATTTACAGAGTAATACAGACTTAACGCCTTCTCAGGAAGTTTTACTAGAACTTTTAGAAACTCAAGGCAAAAAGAAAAGCACATCCTTTCATGATTACACTGATCTGCAGTTCGAAAGCCACCACTGGAATTATTGCTTTTTCGGACCAGTATTTAACAGTATCTCAAAGGCAGATTATAAAAGCACTTTAAATAAAGATTTTCACAACGAAGGAGACCTGTACCAAAGAGTGTTTGCACTTGGAGGCCTGACAAAGGATACTATTGAAATTGCTTTTAGAAAAGAATTTTATGGCGCTGCGGTTCTTGGAACAATCTGGAGCGAGCCCTCAAAAGCAATTGAAAAGTTTAAAGAATTGGAATTAATATGCAGACAGAACGTCCATACGTATTAACAATCGCAGGGCTCGATCCCTCGTCTGGCGCCGGTTTAACAGCCGACGTAAAAACGTTTGAACAGTTAAAAGTGTATGGACTTGCAGTATGCACTGGTCTTACCCTGCAAACTGAAAATGAATTTGTTTCCGTTTCCTGGAGAAAGATCGAGGAGGTTAAACAGGAAATGAATTTGCTCCTGAACAAATATCCTGTTAAAGCCGTGAAGTTTGGGATTGTCCCTTCTTTTGAATTCTTGAGAATATTACTTGAGTGCATTAAGGAACACGACCGGAAAATTCAGGTTGTTGTTGACCCCGTTTGGCGCAGCAGCACAGGATTTGAATTCAACCAGGATAATTTCACGAATGATGTTTTAAAAAACATTTCGCTTATAACACCAAATCTTCCCGAGCTTGAATTTTTAAGTGGTGCAAAAAGCAATGAGCAATATCTGAACGAAATTCGTGAGTTTACGAACATACTTCTAAAGGGCGGACATAAAATCTCAGGTACAGGCCTTGATGTGTTATACACCAAAACAACTACAGTTGAATTTATTTCCGAACAAAAAAACATCTCCGCGAAACACGGTTCCGGCTGTGTTCTTTCAGCCGCAATAACCGCAGAACTCGCCCGCGGAGAAAATCTTGAAAATGCATGTGCACTGGGAAAAAAATACATTGAGAATTTTTTAAGTACAAATAAAAGTTTATTAGGATTTCATGCTGCATAGATTACAATACATATCGCAGGGCTCATCCCCTGAAGAACACTTAAAAAACATCCAGGCCGTGCTGGATGCAGGAGTACGGCTAATTCAGCTGCGGCTAAAAAACGTGGATGAAAATGTTTATTCTGAATATGCCTCTAAAACAAAAGATCTATGTGTTCAATATAAATCTCAATTGATCATTAACGACAATCCCATGGTTGCAAAAAGCTGCGCCGCCGATGCCGTGCATTTAGGTCTGGATGACATGCGGATTGAAGATGCCCGCAAGCACCTCACACGAACAATTATCGGAGGCACCGCCAATACTTACGATCACATTAAACAGCGTTGCGCTGAAAAAGTACATTATATTGGCTTGGGTCCTTATTCGTTTACCACCACCAAAGAAAAACTAAGCCCTACGCTTGGAAAAGAGGGGTATACCCGCATCTTGCAGCAAATGAAAGCCGACAATCTACGCACGCCTGTCTACGCTATTGGCGGGATCCAGCTTCACGACATCAAAGAAATTATGAGTACCGGAGTGTATGGCATTGCGGTGTCGGGTTTACTTACCAATTCGTCAGACAAAAAAAAACTGGTTAAAGACATTAACAAATTATTATATCATCATGCTTAAGATTGCAGGGAAAGAGTTCAGCTCACGTTTGTTTCTTGGAACAGGTAAATACGCTTCCGGAGAAGAAATGTATAATTCAATCATGGCTTCAGGAACCAACATGGTAACTGTTGCCTTAAAACGCCTGGACATGAATGCTCCGCAGGACAACATGTTGGAGGCGCTTAAAAAAGCAAACGTTTTTTTATGGCCGAATACCTCAGGAGCGAGAAACGCCAAAGAGGCCGTGTTTGCAGCACAAATGGCACGCGAAGCCCTCGAAACAAACTGGATCAAACTTGAAATTCATCCCGATCCGCGTTACCTGATGCCTGATCCTATTGAAACTTTAAAGGCTACAGAAGAATTAGCAAAACTTGGATTTATAGTGTTGCCTTATATTCACGCAGATCCTGTTTTATGCAAAAAGCTGGAAGATGCAGGCACAGCAGCGGTTATGCCTCTTGGCTCGCCCATTGGCAGTAACAAGGGATTAAAAACGCAGGATTTTCTGGAAATCATAATTGAACAAAGTAACGTACCGGTTATTGTTGACGCAGGAATTGGTTTACCCTCGCACGCGGCATTTGCACTGGAACTTGGCGCCGATGCAGTTTTAGTGAATACGGCCATTGCAACAGCGAACGATACCGTATTAATGGCCAGGGCTTTCAAAGACGCAGTGATTGCCGGAAGAAACGCATACGAAGCCGGATCAGCATCCCAAAATAAAACAGCGGTTGCTACGAGTCCGTTAACAGAGTTTTTAGGATAGTTTCTCGCAGAGTTTCGCCGAGATTACGCAGAGTAACGCAAAGAAAAATGAGTACACAGGTAAATATAAATGAAAACGGGTTGGGGCCGGCATTATTAAATTCCGAAAATATTTCAGAAAACATCACCAGAATTGTAAATAATCTTTAATCTGCGGAAATCTGTGAAATCTGCGAGCAATATGCCTTTTAAAAAAATATTCGATATTTATAATTGGGACGATGTTAAGAAAAACATCAACTCTAAATCTGCTGTGGACGTTGAAAAAGCCCTAGCAAAACCAAAAATAAATTTAGATGATTTTGCTGCGCTTATCTCGCCTGCTGCCGCGCCTTTTCTCGAGCGCATTGCAGCCCGGAGTCGCGCACTTACCATTCAGCGTTTTGGGAAAACCATTCAGCTCTTTGCTCCAATGTATTTAAGCAATGAATGCAATAATATTTGTACTTACTGCGGTTATAGCTTTGACAATAAAATTAAACGCAAAACTTTAAGCGATGCTGAAATAATTAAAGAAGCCCAAGCCGTTAAACAATTAGGCTTCGATCATATACTGCTTGTAACCGGGGAAGCCAATGCAACTGTGCATGTGGATTATTTTTTAAACGCCATTAAACTCATCAAGCCTCTTTTCTCAAATATTTCTGTTGAAGTGCAGCCGCTGGAAGAAGAAGAATATGCAAAACTTCACGCGGCCGGTGTTTATTCTATTCTGGTTTATCAGGAAACCTATAATCAGGAAGCTTATAAAAAAGTGCATCCAAAAGGAAAAAAATCAAATTTCCTTTACCGTTTGGAAACTCCCGACAGGGTTGGCAGCAGTGGCATTCATAAAATTGGCCTCGGTGCTTTGTTAGGACTTGATGACTGGCGCGCAGATTCGTTCTTTTGCGCACTTCATCTGGACTATCTTCAAAAAAAATACTGGCAGACAAAATATTCCGTTTCATTCCCGCGCATTCGACCTGCTGAAGGTGTTGAATTAACCCAGGATGTAATTTCCGATAAAGAATTACTTCAGCTTATTTGCGCATACCGCATTTTTAATCCGGACGTTGAACTTTCTATTTCTACACGTGAAACAAAACAGTTCCGCGATAACATTATTCGTTTGGGTGCCACTTCCATGAGCGCCGGTTCTAAAACAAATCCCGGAGGTTATGCTGTTGACAAGGAATCGCTGGAACAATTTGAAATAGACGACACGCGCAGTGCTGAAGAATTTATAAAAATAATCTCGCAGCAGGGATATGATCCGATGATGAAAGACTGGGATAAAGCTTTTACTACTTAATATGTTAAGTCCCGAAGAAAAACGGAAGTATATCCGGCAGATCATGATGCAGGAAATTGGTCTGCCCGGACAGGAAAAAATAAGGAACGCAAAAGTAGCGATTGTGGGTTGTGGCGGATTGGGCTGTCCGGTTCTTCTTTACCTCGCTTCGGCAGGTGTTGGTACAATTGGCATTATAGATTTTGACACCATTAATATTACGAACCTTCATCGGCAGATTTTGTATGGCAATGCAGATGTAGAAAAGAAAAAAACAG